>CAZNQJ010000001.1:0-10854 GCA_964575205.1 uncultured Campylobacterales bacterium
GGTTTAGGAAACGTGCCCGCTCTATCATGCTCGAGCGATCGGCGCGAATGCCGTTGTTACCACCGTCAGAATATAACCGGCAATGATATAGTACTGGATCGGGTGGCCTTTGATAATCCGCCACGCCCCCAGCACGATGGCAAATCCGACCGAAAAGGCAACAACCCCGCGCAAAACGTCTGCATCGATCCGTCCGCTGCTGATCGCAGCGGCTTTTTGGGCGATGACATAGAGCGCCGGCTCCGCAATTGTCGTACCAAACCCGATCAAAAAGGAGAAGATAAGTATCCAAAAGGTCGAGCCGCGGTGGGCAAAATCACTCGCAAGTTTCTCACCGACCGGAAAGATCGCAACTTCAAGGCCCAGTAGAAAAACCGCAAGACCGACGGCAACGATACCCAGCCCTATCACTGTCGCCAGCCATCCTGCCGGAACACTCTGAATAATGGCTAACTGGAAAAAAAGAATGACCAGCACGATCGGCAAAAGGTCGCGAAAGGACTCTTTTAGCAGCAGTAAAAAAGATTTGATACTTAACATACACTCACTCTGTAAGGTCTCCTCTGTAATGCAGGACTGATTATTTCACGTTTATTTTAGACAATCTGCACTCTATAAGACAAAAAGCAGCGGGTACATGGAACAGCCCATAAGCGCCGTAACGACGATAGCAAGATAGAGCCATTTTCCCTTTTTCTTATGCGCAACAAAGTATTCAGCTTCGGGGCCCTCTTTGACAAAGACCTTCATCGATTGATAGATCGTCACCCCCCAGAACACGACCGTAAAAAGGGCAATGACGATATGGACCAAAAGATAGGTCAATACCCAGCTGTAGGTCAAAGTACTGCCGCTCATATAGGCATTAAAGCCGCCGTCGAGGCGCACGCCGATCTCAAAAATAACCACCATCACCATAGTCAGAAGAAAAAGTGCCGCCTGCGACTTGAAATGGGCCCGATGGTTCCCTTTGACGGCCAGAACGATGGAGTAGCCCACCAAAAATGGCAAAAGCGCAAAATAGATCGTGACCAGATCCATAAAAAGAGGTGCCCGTGTACCTAAAAACCCTGTTTCAAACATCTACTACCTTTTGATCAGAGCCAACAGCTCTTCATATTTTTTATACCCGCGTATCTGAGAGAGGTGACCCTGCCTGTCGATCATGATCAATGTCGGGAATGAGCTTACCCCGTAGGTGCGCGCCTTCTGCTTGTCGGCAGCCGCCGCTTTATGCATCGCATCGCTTCGAAACATCTCTAGAAATGCAATTATATCCAAACCTGTCGAAGCCGCCACCCCAGCGATCTCCTTCTCCTGCGTAATATCCCTGCCTTCGGCATAAAAAGCCTTTTGCAGCGCCGTGTACATGCTGTACGCTTTCGAACTGTCCATGGCACGTACGGTGACAACAGCCCGGCAGGCCGGTTCGGTGGTGTAGTTGAACCCTTTCTGCGAAAGCGCAGTCGCATCAAAGGGGAGTCCCGTCGCCTCGTGGACGGCCTGCCAATACCCCAGATGGTTTTTCAGCTTCGCCTCGTCAAAGATCTCGCCGTCGCGAAGGCCGCCCATGATCATCGAAAAAGGGACACCTTTGAGCTCTTCGCGCAGCTTGGTCAGCTCCGGAGAGAAACCGTAGCACCAGGAGCACATCGGGTCCCCGACGAAGATCAGCTCTGCGATATGTCCGTATTGCGAGGTGTCGAACACCATCTAGCGCTCCAGCTTGTCGCTGAACTTCATCATGAACTTCTGTACTTTCGGCGCGATCACCGCCTGGCAGTAGCCCTGAGAAGGGTTGAGACTGTAGTAGTTCTGGTGGTACCCTTCGGCCGGATAGAAAGCCGGCGCCGGCGAAAGCTCCGTAACGATCGGGTCACGGAACTGCTCCTGAACGGCGCTGGCCGAAGCGATCGCCGCCGCTTTCTGCTCATCACTGTAATAGTAGATAACGGAGCGGTACTGCGTCCCCCTGTCGGCGCCCTGATAATTCAGCGTGGTCGGGTCATGGATCTCCCAGAAGATATCGAGCAGTTCGCTGAAGCTGATGATGTCGGCATCGAAGGTGATCTGTACTACCTCGGCATGTCCTGTCGTCCCCTCGCACACCTCCCGGTAGCTCGGGTTCGGGTTCGCACCGCCGGCATAGCCGCTGATCGCCGACTGCACCCCTTTGACGCGGTTATATACCGCCTCGATGCACCAGAAACATCCCCCGCCCAATAAAGCTTTTTCTATTTTTGCCATAACGATTTCCCTTATTATTGATGGGAGATTATGCGCATAATTGGCTTTAGTGCACCTATTTCACATAGACGCGAAAAAATCGAAAACTCCTTTTAAGCATCATCTTTTTGATGCACCTGATTACTTCGCTTTAAGAACACCGTATATCTTCGCCATCAACGGCGTCGGAAGGTGCAGTTTTTTGCCTTCGCGAACCACATAACCGCAGAGCGTCTCCAGCTCCGTCTTATGCCCGTTTTTAAAATCGAGGTGCATCGAAGTCGACGCCTCTTCAGGCAGTGCAGAAGCCGTCTGAAGCGCTTTTTCAACCTCACCCTGTATATTGATCCCCTTTGCCATAGCCACATCGGAAATCTCTTGCAAAAGGGTGTGGGCCCAATTTCGATGCGCTTCACAGACACGGCGCATAGTGATGTCAAAATAGGTCGTCAGTGCAGCGAAAGCGCTGATAAAGAGGTATTTCTTCCAGATCGCCTCTTCGATAGCCTCCGGCGTTTTATAGCGCAGCTGCGCTCTTTCAAAGATAGTTGCGACCGTTTGCGTCTCTTCCGGGTAATCGCGGTTGCCAAAGAGTGCCGCGAAGACCTTCCCTTTTTTTACGATCACGCCGTCAGCTTCCTTATGCGCCAGAATATAGACAGCCCCGTGCAGCACCTTGGCATCAACGAGCGCTTCGATCTTCGCCTTGTGTTCCACGCCGTTGGCGAAGGGAACGATGATCGTCGAAGGGGTGATGTTGTTGGCGAGATCGTCCAGGAGCCCTTCGATATCGTAGCTCTTGACACAGAGCAGCAGCAGGTCGATCTCACCCTCCAGCTCCTGCGCTGCTACAACTTGGTCGGGATAGGCGACAAACGGCCCCTCATCTTCCCTGATCAGCACTCCCTTCTCCCTGATCGCCTCGGCATGATCGCCTCTGGCGAGAAAGATCACCTCATCATCAAGCTTGCAGAGGTGTGCGCCTATATATCCGCCGACCCCGCCTACTCCTGCTATGACTATCCGCATCGATACCCTTTTTTGAAACAGATTCTGAAATTCTGACGTTAAAAATAGATAACTACTTGACTTTATTCGTCAGATGATGTACCATTACATAATATATATTATAATACCAACAAATGCAAAAACGTAAAAGATATTGTAACATAGGAGCACACAATGAAAAAGGTCCTTATTCTTGGCGGCGGTTTCGCCGGTGTCGATGCCGCAGGCTATCTCTCAAAAAGCGGTTATGATGTCACCCTCGTCAGCGACCGTGACTATTTTTACATCTACCCGACCTCTATCTGGGTACCGACGCACGAAAGCGAGTTCGAAGATGTCTGCGTTGACCTCAAAGCGCTGCAGGCAGCACACGGTTTCGACCTCATTGTTGACGGCGTGACCGAGATCGCAGCCAAAGAGAACCGGGTAACGCTCCGTTCCGGCAAAGTCATCGATGATTATGACTACCTTGTCGTCGCCATCGGCGCGCAGAAGATGAAACATCCGGGCATCGAGAACACCCTCTCCATCTGTGCCGTACCCGAGCAGTCACTCCAGATCCGCGACGCGCTGGACAAGCTGATCGCAAAAGGAAGCGGCAAGATCGCCTTCGGCTTCGGCGGCAACCCCAAAGACACCTCTGCCGTACGCGGCGGGCCGGGATTTGAGCTGATGTTCAATGTCCACAACATGCTGAAGAAAAAAGGGATCCGCGACAACTTTGAGATCTCCTTTTTCGCACCGATGGCGGAACCGGGTGCGCGCATGGGCAAACAGGCCCTTGCCATGATGGATATGATGTTTAAAAAACAGAATATCCATAAATATCTCGGCAAAAAGATCAAGCGGTTTGAAGAAGACGGAGTGCTCTTTGAAGATGACAGCAAGCTCGAATCCGATTTCACGATGTTCATTCCCGCCGGTGCCGGCCATGAGATCGTCACAGCCTCCGACCTGCCGACCAACGAAGCGGGCTTTGTCACGATCAACGACTACTGCGAGGTCACCATGGACGGCGGCATCAGCAACGTCTACGCCATCGGTGACACCGCGGCGCTGGAAGGGCCGGACTGGCGCGCCAAACAGGGCCACGTCGCCGAAGTAATGGCCAAAAACACCGCCTTCAACATTCAAGCACGCGACAGAAGTTCCGATGAGCGCAAAGGCTACCAGGAGCACCTCAACATCCTCTGCGTCATGGACAGCGGCGACGGTGCCGGCTTCGTCTTCAGAAACGACAAAAAAGCCTTTATGCTGCCGATGCCTATCGTCGGCCACATGATGAAAAAAGGGTGGGGCTGGTACTGCCGAAACACCAAACTAGGCAAGTTCCCAAGATTACCTGGGATGTGAGCACGGATAAACTAACGACAACTGCTTGTCGTTAGTCCGTGCGAAACCGAAAGCGTTGTCCAGAGGACCGCTGAAGGGAGGAACCCATGCGAAAACGCTCTTGCCGATAACCGGCAATAGAATCCCGCTTTTTTTATGTAACCCTGCCGCCAAAAAAACCCTGACTAGCGTAATCTATCAGTAATATATTGCAGCTAAAGTTTTGTCACTCTTTCAGCCGTATCTCCGCTGAAAGAAAAAACAGTAAAGGGGTCACTATGACGGCAACCTGCAAAGCCTCCATTGAAAAACAGAAAATCAGTGCACTTGAAAAGGTGATTATAAAAAAGTTGAAGGATTCACAAAAAGGCATCTGGATGCTTGAGCCGACACGCGGATAATTCTGTTAACTAATTGACACAAGAGCAAGCGAAGCGCTCTTTATATTCTGACGTAAAAACCCCTATTTAAATCTGACGTAAAAATAAACTAATCTATATATTTAAACCGTTATTTAACTCTGTCTTATTATAATTATAATAAATATCACATTCACTTCAGCACTGTGCTGTCGCAAACAAAAGGTAGTTCTATCATGAAACAGATGCAATTCAAAAACGAATATCCAATTTACACAATGACGCTGGCAAAAAATGAGACCTCTTTAAAAACGGTTGGTGATATGCTTGACCTATTGCGCTCTAAAATTGAAATGCACCCGGTAGCGGTCTATATAGGTATTTTTGATCATTATACACACACGTCTAGTCTGAAAGAGGGTGAGATAGCGTCCGACATTCTTGACGCCCAAAACATTCTCTTCTGTTTCGGCAAAGAGCTCCTTGTGCCGGATGTGCTCGCCGTCAGACCCCGTTCTATCGGCATTGCTGAGCGTAAAGACGATTTTGTAATCTCTTTTTTAAAAGCTCCGAATCCGGCGGCAAACGATGCAATGACAACATGGACCGAATCTTTACGCGATTAATAGGCTTTATGCGGGCCTTTGTACTGCTGGGTATCCTGATCGGCGGGATGAATGATCTTCTGCACCAATTCGCCCGGTAAATCCGTGGCATTTGGTGCTACCTGGAAAATGAGACTGCCCAAACTGCTGTATCCTTGGCAGAACGGCACTTGATGCAACTATCTCTGCCAAGAAAACAGCTTTAGCGGATGCCCTCTCTAACTCGCTTAAAGAACGCCTGCAAAATGGAGATTGAATTCGCTCCTCACCCCCTTTTATGCTCCGGTTTGTTAAAATCAAGATTACATTTTTGAGATGTTCTTTTTTAAGAACATCTCAAAAATGTCATGAATTATTGGGGAAAGAGCACTATGTCAGTAAAAGAACAGATTTTAGAAACGATCAAAACACGTCCTCTGATCATCGACGGGGCGATGGGAACGCAGCTTCAGGAGAAAGACGCTCAGATCTCCAAAGAGGCGTGGGAAGGGAATGAGGGGTGCAACGAGCTGCTCAATGTTACCGCACCCGAGGTGCTGGAAAGCATCTTCAGCGCCTATCTGACAGCAGGCGCAGACCTCGTTACCACCAATACCTTCGGCGCATTTCCCTGGGTTCTGGACGAGTACCAGATCGGGGAACGCTCTTATGAACTCTCCAAAGCGGGTGCCGCCATCGTCCGCAAGATGTGCGACCGCTTCAGCACACCGGAACAGCCGCGCTATGTGCTGGGTTCGATCGGACCGGGAACCAAACTCCCCTCACTCGGCCACATCCACTACGATGAGATGCTCGCGGGCTATACCGTCTGCGCCGAAGGGCTGATAGACGGAGGCGTCGACCTCTTTCTGCTTGAGACCTGCCAGGACCCCCTCCAGATCAAGGCGGCCCTGCACGCCTGCGAGGCGGCCAATAAGAGCCGCGGTACAGAAATACCGGTCATGGTCTCCGTCACCATCGAACTCGCCGGGACGATGCTGATCGGGACCGATGCCCAGACCATTGCGACGATCCTCGAACCTTTTGACATACTCTCGCTCGGCTTTAACTGCGGAACAGGGCCCGACCAGGTGCTCAAGCATGTCAAGACCCTCTCCGAGGTGTGGGGAAAACCCATCTCCGTCCATGCCAATGCCGGCCTGCCGCAGAACCGCGGCGGCTACAGCTACTACCCGATGGGACCCGACGAGTTTGCCGACCGTCAGGAGGCCTTTCTGGCCTTCGACGGGGTCAGCTTTCTCGGCGGCTGCTGCGGGACGACACCGCAGCATATCCGCGCCCTGACCAACCGTGTCAGCTCGATCACGCCCAAACCGGCTTCCGGTTCGCAGCCGACCTCGCTCGCCTCGCTCTTCAATGCGACACCGCTTGTGCAGGACCCTGCCCCCCTGCTGATCGGCGAACGCTCCAATGCTACCGGCTCGAAAGCCTTCAGAGAGCTGCTGCTGGCCGAAGACTATGAGGGGACGCTCACTGTCGCCCAGCAGCAGGTCCGTGCCGGCGCCCATGCGATCGATCTCTCCGTCGGCTTCGCCGGGCGTGACGAGACCAAGGATATGAATGCGGTCGCCGCGCTTTATGCCCAGAAGATCCCGCTGCCGCTTATGGTCGACTCCACGCAGGTGACCGGTGTCGAAACCGCGCTGAAGCTGATCGGCGGCAAGCCCATCATCAACTCGGTCAACCTCGAAGACGGCATCGAGAAATTTGACGCTATCTGTCTGCTGGCCAAAAAATTCGGCGCCTCCCTGGTCTGTCTGACCATTGATGAGATCGGGATGGCAAAAACGGTAGAGCGCAAGATAGAGATCGCGGAACGGATCTATCAGCTCGCGACCGAGAAGCACGGTTTGAACCCCGAAGACCTGGTCTTCGACCTTCTGACCTTTACGGTCGGTTCGGGCGACGAAGAGTACCGTGATGCCGCCGTCCAGACCATCGAGGCGATCCGCGAGCTCACAAGGCGCCATCCCGAGGTGGGTACGACGCTGGGGCTCTCCAACATCTCTTTCGGTCTGGACAAGGACGCGAGGCCCTATCTCAACACCATCTTTTTGAACCACTGCATCGAGGCGGGGCTGAGCACCGTCATCATCAACGTCAAACACATTATCCCGACGAACAAGATCACCGCTGAAGATGAAGAGATCTGCAACAACCTCCTTTTCAATACAAAACCGGACGGTGCCGCCCTTTTCGAGTTTATCGACTACTTTGACAAGAATGCCAAAGCCAGCGGCGAAGAGATAGACGAAGCCTACTTGGCCATGAACGACCGGGAGAAGATCGCCAGACTTCTGATGGACGGCGACAAGGACCGCATGATCCCCCTTGTCGAAGAGGTGCGCCACCGTATCAAACCCGAGGTGATCGTCAACGAGATCCTGATTGATGCGATGAAAGTGGTCGGCGAACTCTTCGGCGCGGGCAAAATGCAGCTCCCCTTCGTTCTGCAGAGTGCCGAGACCATGAAAAAGACCGTCGACTATCTCAACCCGTATCTGCCCAAGATCGACAAGCAGGTCGACACCACGCTGGTGCTGGGTACGGTCAAAGGCGATGTCCACGACGTCGGCAAGAACCTGGTTGACATCATCCTCTCCAATAACGGCTACAAGGTGATCAACCTCGGCATCAAAGTGCCGCTGGAGCAGTTCATCGAGACGCTTAAAAGCTCGAATGCGAGCGCCATCGGGATGAGCGGTCTTCTGGTCAAATCGACCCAGGTGATGAAAGAGAACCTCGATGCGATGAAAGCAGCTGGTATTACCACTCCGATCCTGCTCGGAGGAGCCGCTTTGACGCGCAGTTTCATCGACGATTTCTGCCGCCCCTCCTACGACGGTCCGATCTTCTACTGCAAGGATGCCTTTGACGGGGTGACGGCGATGAGCCGTATCGAAGCGGGCAATTTCGACACCAACCTGCACGGCGACGACAGGGAAAAGAAGCCGAAAAAAGAGAAGAAAGAGGTAGTCATTCCTCCTTTCGAAGAGCTGGAGATGCCCGATCGCGGTGTCACTGTCCCGACCCCGCCGTTCTGGGGACGCCGCGTCATGACCCTCAGCGAGACACAGATCGAGATGGCCTTTGAGTGGATCAACCACCGCATGCTGTTCAGACAGCGCTGGGGTTATAACGGCAAGGGTATGACCAAGGAGGCGATGCAGAAGCAGGTCGATGAACTACTTTGGCCGGCCTATGACCGTATCAAAGCGAAATTTCTCGACGAAAAGCTTTTCGAGCCGACCATTATCTACGGCTACTGGCCGGTTCGCTCTGATGATACGACCCTGTTGGTCTTTGACGAGAGTGAAGGGTGGAACAACCCCGATGAGATCAACGCGGAACCCCTTGAGCATGTCATAGGCCGTGACGAGCAGCAGTTAACCTTTCCGCGGCAGGGTAAACAGCCGCACCGTGCACTCTCCGACTTTTTCCACAGCGACCGTCATGACGTGCTGGCGATGAGCTGTGTCAGTGCCGGTGCAAAGCTGAGCGAATACGAACACACGCTCTATGATGCCGGCGAGTTCACGGAGTATTACATGGTGCACGGTCTCGGCGTCGAACTGGCCGAAGCACTGGCTGAGATCGCCCATAAACAGATCCGTCTTGATCTTAACATCACCGAAAACGAAGGCTCAAAACTCTCGGATGTACAGATGAGCAAATACCAGGGGGCACGCTACTCCTTCGGCTACGCCGCCTGTCCCGACCTTGAGCTGAACCGTCCGCTCTTCGATCTGTTGAAGCCCGAAGAGTTCGGCATCGAGCTAAGTGAAACGTTCCAGATCCACCCCGAACAGTCCACATCGGCCCTGGTTGTTTACCACCCGGAAGCTACCTACTACAACGTTTAAATAACTTTTTAAGCGTTTCTGCTTAACTTCCGCGCAGCGCTTTGCTTTAGCGCTCTAATCGATAATAGTGACAAGTTGTCCATACTTTCTTTTTTCAATAGTGTACTTATGGAGCTTGTCCAAACGCAATACCACCCTGTAATGATCGCTGTGTGCGCCCATCTCGAGTTTAATAAAGGGTTCTGTTTCGAGCTCTTTTCGTTTGGAAGGGAAATCAGAGGGGGATTCAAAATCGATGACAATACTGGGGGGATTAGAAATAGAAAAATGTTTGATAAGCCTGTCGTTCGTTTCGATATAGGCACTGTTTTCTCTGAAGACAAAACGCGCTTTGCCATAATTGACAACCTCTTTGTCCACCATTAACCGTTGGGGATGTATCTGCGGTTGTACTGTTTGAACCGCTGCGGAAGAGGTCAGGTTCTGCTCTTTCTGCTGTACAACGTCAACACTCTGAGCAGGAACAAATGGATTTTCACGGGCCATTATCATCAGTGGAAATGCAAGGACAAAGACAATCAGATAACGCATGAAACTCCTTTTGTTCAATTATACCTATTTTTCAGGTTCCAGCTCTTTCAGTTCAAAATACTCTTTTTGCAGGGCAGCATTGTGGGACTTATAACTCTCTATCTCATGCTGAAGATAGTCCTGGTACTCTTCGAGCTGCAGCAGTACCTCCAAAGAGTTGTCTCCGAACAGCAAGACACCCAGATAAACAGCCAGAACGACCATAATAGTAAGTGCTGTCAGGAATTTCGGAAGTGAGAGACCGAGGTAACGCTCGGTTATTCCCTCGGCAGGAGTAGCATAGAGCTTTTCTTTATATTCAGATTCTTGCGAGTTGCCAGGTTCAGACATAGATCAAAGCTCTTTTTACATTATTTAAATAGTACGCTACCCAGGTATTCACCGTACACGATCTCGTTTTCGATCTCTAAAAGACGGTTGTATTTTGCCGTACGTTCGCCGCGGGCAGTTGAACCTGTTTTGATCTCGCCGCAGTTAAGTGCTACGGCAAAGTCAGCGATGAATGCATCTTCACTCTCGCCCGAACGGTGGCTCATAATGCATTTGTAGCCGTTGCGCTGTGCCAGGCGGACTGTCAACATTGTCTCTGATACGGAACCGATCTGATTCGGCTTGATCAAAATAGCGTTGGCGATATTTTTTTCAATACCTTCGGCAAGGATGTTTGCGTTTGTCACAAAGAGGTCATCGCCGACAAGCTGGACCTTGGAAGCCAGTTTTTCAGTCAGGACCTTCCAGCCGTCCCAGTCATCTTCGCTCAAACCGTCTTCGATGGAAACGATAGGGTATTTTGAGCAGAGATCTTCATAGTATGCCACAAGCTCTTCTGACGTTACCGTGCGGTTTTCAGACTCCAGACGGTAGCCGCCGTCTACGACAAGCTCGCTGGCTGCAACGTCAAGTGCGATCGCGATCTGCTCACCCGGTTTA
>CAZNQJ010000001.1:10864-15070 GCA_964575205.1 uncultured Campylobacterales bacterium
CTTTTTCGATCGCCTGCATGATCACCTGGATCGGCTCTTCGTTTGAGCTGAGATCCGGAGCGAATCCCCCTTCGTCACCAAGAGCAGTGTTCTGGTTGGCATCTTTCAAAATCTTTTTAAGGTTGTGATAGACCTCTGCCGATGCCTGCAACGCTGTGGCAAAATCGTCAAAACCTACCGGCATGATCATGTACTCCTGGAAGTCAACCGAGTTGTCTGCGTGTGAACCGCCGTTGATAATGTTTAACATCGGAGTAGGGATGACCATAGCATTGGCGCCGCCGAGGTAGCGATAAAGCGGCATGTTCAGACTTTTTGCTGCCGCGCGTGCCACTGCCATTGAAACACCGAGTACGGCATTGGCACCCAGGTTTGAGTAGTTCTCTGTCCCGTCCACCTCTTTCATCGTTGCATCGATGATCGCCTGGTTAAAAGGGCTTAGACCGATAACTGCATCTGCAAGTTCGCCATTCACGTTTTCAACCGCTTTGAGTACCCCTTTGCCCATGTAACGGCTATCGCCGTCACGAAGCTCAAGTGCTTCGCGTTTGCCGGTACTTGCGCCTGAAGGCACGATAGCGCTCTCCACTGTTCCGTCACTCAATGCCACTGTCGCTTTTACTGTAGGATTCCCGCGGGAGTCCATCACTTCCATTGCACTTACATTATCGATATAAATCATAAATCAACCTCTTCTAATTCAGATAAATCCATGTCCATGACACTGGTTGTCAGGCCCATGGCTTCTTTAATCTTATCTTCGATCTCAGCCGCAAGCAGCGGATCTTCTTTAAATTTGTCTTTGACTTTCTCACGGCCCTGACCCAGTTTTTGATCGCCGTATGAGAACCAGGCACCGCTTTTGTCGATGATGTCGAGCTTCACGCCGTAGTCGACCAGTTCACCCTCTTTGGAGATGCCTTCGCCAAACATAATATCAAATTCTGCTTGTTTAAACGGCGGTGCCACCTTGTTTTTGACGATTTTCGCCTTTGTGCGGTTACCGATAGATGCTTCGGCCTGTTTCAAAGTCGCAATGCGGCGGATGTCGATGCGTACCGAAGCATAGAACTTCAACGCATTTCCACCCGTTGTCGTCTCAGGTGAACCGTAACCCATCATCCCGATCTTCATGCGGATCTGGTTGATAAAGATGACCGTACAGTTCATCTTGTGCAGAATACCGGTCAGTTTGCGAAGCGCTTTGGACATCAGACGGGCCTGCACACCCACCTGCTGATCATTCATCTCGCCTTCGATCTCAACCTTCGGTGTCAATGCCGCAACAGAGTCGATAATGATCAGGTCAATCGCACCCGAACGTGCGATCGTCTCGACGATGTCGAGTGCCTGCTCGCCGTAATCGGGCTGGGAGACCAGAAGATTGTCGACATCGACGCCCAGGTTCTTGGCATACTTGACATCAAGGGCATGCTCGGCATCGATAAAGGCGCAGACGCCGCCCTGTTTCTGGCACTCCGCCGTTATCTGCAGCGCCAGTGTCGTTTTACCTGAACTCTCCGGGCCATAGATCTCAATAACGCGGCCTTTCGGCACACCGCCGATCCCAAGAGCAAGATCGAGTCCCAAAGAGCCGGTACTGATCGCTTCGATCGCTTCGACCTCTTTGTCGCCGAGACGCATCAGCGCCCCTTTGCCGAAGGCTTTGTCGATCTGCTTCATTGCGAGATCAAGTGATTTTTGTTTGTTTGCGTCCATTAATTATCCTGTAGCGAGAAGGTTATATCCATCTCAAATTTATCTATATTCTATGTCATTTTGCAATAATATTTCATAACAATTGCATTTTGACATATTTTTTAAGTCAGACCATTAAAATCACACATAGTGTGTAATTTTAGCGTTCTTTGGTTAAAATCAACATTACTAATTACCCATATTTATGCAGATCAGGACACTTTTTGAAAAAAATGTTAATTGCCCACTCCCCCGACGCCGACGACATCTTTATGTACTATGCAATCAAGTTTGGTTGGGTAACACAAGAAGGCATCGAGTTTGACAATATCGCCCTCGATATCGAAACACTCAATGTCGAAGCCCTCAAAGGCACCTACGACATCTCGGCTATCAGTTTCGCACTCTACCCCCATATCAGGGAGGATTATGCCCTGCTTCGTACCGCAGTCAGTTTCGGCGAAGGGTACGGACCGAAACTGATCAGACGCAAAGACAAAATGCTCAAGCGCAACTTCAAAGTCGCGCTGAGCGGCCGATACACCACCAACGCCATGCTCTTTCGCATCGCCTACCCGAAAGCGCGTCCTGTCTACATGGACTTTCTGGAGATCGAAGAGGCGGTACGCAGCGGCAAAGTCGATGCCGGTGTACTGATCCATGAAAGCATCCTGACCTTCGGGGATGAACTCGAAGTCGAACGCGAGGTTTGGGACATCTGGCAGGAGCTTGCCGGCAAAGAGCTGCCGCTGCCGCTCGGGGGCATGGCGATTCGACGTTCCCTCCCGTTGACGCAGGCGATCGCCTATGAAGCAACCTTGACCGAAGCGGTCAGAGTGGCAAGAAGCCGCCAGGAAGAGCTCTGCGAACGCCTTGTACGTGAGAAGCTTGTCCGCATCGAAGGGGCCACGCTCGACAAGTACCTTGACCTCTACGCCAATGACGACTCGGTGGAGCTGAGCCCGCTGCAGCTCAAAGCGATCGATAAACTGTATGAACTGGGCTTTGAACACGGCTTTTATGACACCCTCGTAAAAGCCGAGGACTATCTGATTCCGCTTGAATATAACCAGCTTCGCAACAGTTGATTGGTGAAGAGTCCATAGTGAAGAGTGAAGCGGTCAAAAACGCATCAAGTTCGCAAGACGACACTCAACATTCAACATTGAACCTTCAAAATTCAAAGTCTGTCGACTTTGCCAAATTCAGTTCCATTCGGGTCGGCCCGGTCGCCGATCTCTATATGATCGACAGTTTCGACTACCCCGAAAATGCCTACCTTATCGGTGCGGCCAACAACCTTCTGGTGGGTCCGCAGCATCCGCCGCTGATGAAACTCTCCAAACGCTTTGACTATATCAGGATCGAAGGCAACAGACTCCATATCGGTGCGGCGACGCCCGGGGGCAAGATCGTCTCTTTCTGTAAAAAACACAATATCGCGAATTTTGAGTTTGTCGCCCATCTGCCGGGTACGCTGGGAGGGATGCTGCAGATGAATGCCGGGCTCAAAGAGTATGAGATCTTCAACCACCTCCACAGCATCCGTTTCAAAAATGGTTACCGCCTGCGCGATGAGATCGAATACGGCTACCGAAAAACCGATATCAGCCAAGTGGCCTTCGAAGGGGTCTTTGTCATCAAAAAGGGATTTGACCCGGAGAAGATCGGGATGTTCAGGCAGATGCGCGCCAACCAGCCCCATGACCCGAGCGCCGGCAGTTTTTTCAAGAACCCTCCGGGCGATTATGCCGGACGCTTGATCGAAGCCGTAGGTCTGAAAGGGCATCGCATCGGCGCAATGGCTTTCAGCGAGATACACGCCAACTTCATGGTCAATCTCGGCGGCGGCACCTTTGACGAGGCGATCGCGCTGATGCAGCTGGCGCAGCATAAGGTCTATGAACGTTTCGGCATCTGGCTCGAGAATGAGGTGGCCGTGATCGACACCCGTTTTATGGGCGACAGATCACCCTCCATCCCGCCGCATGAATAGTGTGATTCTCAGCATAACTCGCCATTCGTGATACCTTGCAGGCAATATTATTAAGAAATAGGAAGTTGTGCAGTTGAGGAAGCCCCGTTAACAGAGCCACGGGAGAGCTTGCGTTAGAAATGCGCTTAAAAGCGCACCATCAGACCGCCATAGAGACCTTTAAAGGTCGTATCAAGATTGGCATCGATATCGATACTGCCGCCGTCAAGTTTGAGCTGCTGGTAGCGGTAGCCGATCTCGAGGCCCGGCTGTACCAGCGGGACGAAGTCCATCGTATAGTCCAGTTTGACCTGGAGATCGACCAGCCTGTTGCTGCTGTATGAAACAGCTCTGGCTATCGCCTCGATACCGATGTTTGTCACCGGAATCTGCACGCGCCCGCGAAGGTACGCCAGCGGCACCGTAATCGAAAAGTCCTGGTCGACAGTAGCGGTTGTTCCGCCTGCACTCCCTGTAATATTATAATTTCCGGCGATATGTTTGACGTCAAGCCCAAGATCGAGTGTTGTCCA
>CAZNQJ010000002.1:0-14971 GCA_964575205.1 uncultured Campylobacterales bacterium
ACGCGGTGGTGGAAACGCTCGGTGCTTTTGGCTTCGAGGCCAGCATCGAGATCAAAAACAAAACGGCTCAGACGCCGATCCAGTCGGCGTTTGTCAAAGGAAATACGATCCAACATCTTATGACTATCAACGCTCCAAAGAGCATCATTGAAAAGATTCATAGGGACCAGGCTGTAAAAATAAAACTGGAGATCGACACCGAGCCTCCGGGAAGCTTTTCGACAGAAAACATCGTGCGTCTGTCGCCCAGACCTTTTTTGATCACGGCCATGACACTCCCCTCACTCTACGCCGGAAAAATGCATGCGCTACTGTGCCGTTCATGGACAAGCCGCCCAAAAGGAAGAGACTGGTACGACCTGATCTGGTATATCGCCCATGAAGTGACGCTTGATCTTGTTCACTTGGAAGCGAGGCTGCAGCAAAGCTGTAAATGGGCAGAAAACAGCAACTTTTCAATGCCTGAAACACTTGATATTGACGATCTTACGCAACTGCTTGAAAGACGGATTGAAAAACTCGACATTGCCAAAGCGAAGCAAGATATCCGCCCTTTTATCAAAAACGCTTCGGAGATTGATCTTTGGAGCCATGAGTTTTTCATGATTATCATCAATCGCATCAGAGTTTCGTAACTTTTCAATGCTCTCATAGCTCATTCTTGAATGTCCCTATGTCTTTGTCGCATAAAATTACCAGTAACAGATAGAGATTTTTTTCCATTTAATAATTTATTTAGATTTCTCGATCTATACTACTAATAGTACGTACGATATTTAAAACCAAGGTACCTAAAAGGAAGCCGATGAAACAAAGATGTTTTATGACGGTTTTGGGTCTTGAGCCGCTGACTGAAGCAGCCCCTAATAGAGAGTTGGGGTATGAGCGGATGCGCGGCGAGAGATCGGGTAAAAACGTGAGATGTCCTCTGTAAATAGATGAAGGCAGGTCAACGCAGCTTTACTGCAATGGTACACACAAAGAGTGATGTACCGAATAATGAGACCATGTGCGTTTCACCGATTTTCAGACAAGAGGATTGGCAGGCCCATTTCATAAATTTGAAACGTCGCACCGAATAACGGCTTGCGACAACTGCGAGGCCAGATGCCACTTCGGGTTACGCCGTCTTGCAAGGTGTTTTAGACGCCGCCTGTGACCATAAACTGCCTTAGGGCGCTTGAAAGCTCCCGACTTGATGCCGCGTGAAGCGGCATCTTAATTTCCCCTTCTGTTTTTCCCCATCTATATCTAACGGACGTCAAACGACCTTCACCAATTCATAAACAGTATCGGGCTATTTTTTCACTTTCTTGTACGTCCCGATCAGCTTGCATTTTTCGATGACATGTCCATTCATTGCCGCTTCAACCTCCGCCTTCGTCGGATACTCCTTGAATTCAAGAGATGTATCGAGGGCATAGAGTTTGAAGAAGTAGCGGTGGCGCCCTATCGGCGGGCACGGGCCGCCGTAGCCGGTTCTTATCCAGTCGTTGAGCCCCTCTTTCGTTCCGGGAGGAAGATCGTGATGCGTTGTGCCTTCAGGCAGGCCGCCGCTGCCGGCCGGCAGGTTGTAGAGGACCCAGTGGACCCAGGTCGTCTTCGGCGCCTGCGGGTCCGGCGCATCGGGGTCGTCGACGATGAGGACCAGACTTTCGGCCTCGTCCGGCACCCCCTCCCAGCTCAACTGAGGGGAGAGATCTTCTGCTTCGCAGGTCTGTTTTGACGGAATTTCACCGCCGTCCATAAATGCTTTTGAGCTCAGTGTAAGTGACATATTTTCCTCCGCATGCAGCCAGCCTGTGGCCGTTGATATGATGAAGCCGAGCAGGAGCAGAGCGGCACCGCGATGTTTCAGATTGCCGAATCGCTCCTGCCGTTTCATCGAACACCTTTCTATTGCTGTCTGTAACCATTCTACCATTAAATGTTCAAAATTCGGAGCAGATCCAACAAGCGGCTAAGGCATCTCTTTGATGATGTCGTACCCTTCTCTAACCTATTTATTCGCCCCATATTTCAAAAGCTCGAAAAGTTCTCTATTAACATAATAAACCTCCCGTCCCGCTCTGATACTCTCCAAAATACCGGCCTCTTCCAGTGTTCTCAGGTATGATGTAGCTGTTTTTCGTGTGACCCCGAGTTCGTCGACCAGAAAGGCTATCTTGGTATAGGGGTGCTTGAAGAGAAGCTCCAGAAGATCTTTGCTGTAGATCTTTGGAAACTCCCGGCGCATCGAATGTTTCATCTTCTGCATCATCTGCATGATCTTCTCTATCAGGACAACACTCTCGCGCGCTGTTTGCTCAACACCGTCGAGCATATAGAGGATCCACTCTTCCATCGAGCCCTTCGTACGCACCTCATTTAAAAGACGGTAATAGTCTTTTTTTGTACGGATAATATAGGAGCTGAGATAGAGGATCGGAACATCAAGCAGTTCATTCAAAATAAGATAGAGAATGTTTATGATCCTACCGGTACGCCCGTTGCCGTCATAAAAAGGGTGGATCGACTCGAACTGGTAGTGGATGATCGCCATTTTGACAAGAGGATCATAATCATCTATCTGCGGATCATTGATGTAGCGTTCAAGGTTGTCCATCAGTTCCTGAATATCCTGATAGTTCTGCGGAGGCATGTAGATGATCTCGCCGGTCCGGTCATTTTTCAGCATCGTACCACTTTGCGTGCGTATGCCGGCATCATTTTCCTCCAGCACCTTCTGTATCTCGACAATATGCCGCTTGAGCAACAGTCCCTGCTCTTTCACCAGCGAATAGCCCTTGTAAAGTGCTTCGCGGTAGCGCTGCACCTCTTTCGTTTCATGAGAGACGTTCGTACTGCTTACAGTGGCACGGTAGAGTTCATCATGCGTCGTAACCACATTCTCGATCTCGGAACTGTCTTTTGCCTCCTGTAAAGAGAGCGCGTTGATTAGAATACTCTGACTCGGAATGGAACGCGCTGCACCCTTTAACTCAGCCAAAGCCCTGTTTGCGCTCACGATCTTTTTGAGCACCTGTCTGCTCTCAATATCTTGGCGTAACGGAAGTCTTTCAGGAATGTACTCTTGGCTCTCTCTCTGCATTATGACCTCAGGTATGGGTAATTTTTCTATAATTTTACCCAAATTCATAAAATATGGGTAATTTATTGCATTTTTTACCCATATATGGACAACATGGGTAAATTGTGATGCAAATTACCCACTTGAGAAAAAGAGCTTCAGGGCATCTCTTTCACAATGTCGTACCCCTCCCTCGCCTCGGCGTCGTGCTGTTTCACCAGGAGCCAGTTAGGGCTGCTGTGCGTCTTGAGCAGTGTGAACTTTCCGCGGAGCTTTTGCCCGTGAAGCGCAAAGCTTATATGCCCCGCTTCGTAAGCCTCTTCGAGAGCGATAGGCTTTTCGCCGTCGTGCGAGGCGTTCTCGAAGCTCCCTCTGTCCCAGATAAGAACCTCACCGGCGCCGTAGTGCCCCTCGGGGATGCTCCCCTCGAAGTCGGCGTAGGCCAGCGGGTGGTCGTCGGTCGGGACGGCGAGCCGTTTGACATGGGGGTCGATCGAGGGGCCTTTGGGCAGCACCCATGACTTCAGCACTCCGCCGATCTCCAGCCTGAAGTCGTAGTGGAGCGTGGTGGCGGCATGTTTCTGGACAACGAAGATCGGCATCTCTTCTCCTTTTAAAAATACGGGCTTGGAGTGCGCCATCGCGGTTATCCCCTGCACTCCACGCTCACGACCGCGCCGCTCTCGACACAGTAGGCGCTCAGCCGGTGATACCCTTCCTGATCTTTATAACAGCCGGTGTCTATATTGACATAGTGGGGCTGGACATCTGCCCCGCCCTGCACGGGAGTGTGGCCGAAGATGTTGAATATTTCGGCCGCTTCGTCCGGGTTGCGCCGGTTGGTCGTGGCCGTTCGGCTGAAGGTCTCAAAATGGGCCTCATCATGGCGCAGCTGCCAGACCGAAGCGAGAGGTGCATGCGAGACGACCGCCGGTTTTGCGGAGACATGGGCGATATCGAGTTCGATGTAAAGCGGCAGTGTCTGCATCCACCGCAGGTCATCCTCCAGCCGCTCAAACGCTCTCCCGGAGCCGGCCGCTTTTTCAAGCCTGCCCTCTTTCACAACGGCCACGCCGTACGAGAGCAGCGTGTTGATGCCGCCGTTGGCGTACCAGAGGTTGTACTGGGAGAGAGGCTGCCCCTTGCGGCAGGCGGTGATGAACTCGCCGCCGTAGGTCACCATCAGCGTTTCGTGGTTGCCCATGACGCAGCGATGGCCGTTTTGGCGTACGAAACGTACGACCTCGGCGCTTTGCGGGCCGCGGTCGATAAGGTCGCCGACAAAGATCAGCCTTGCATCGTGCGGCAGTTTTTCGGCCAGGGCCTTGAGCGTGCTGCAGTGGCCGTGGACATCGCCTATGACGTAATGCATTTTACCCTCCTTTTTGTCTCTTTCTTCACACCAGCCCCTCTTCGCGGAGGCTCAGGTAGCCCTCCCGGCTCAAAATGACATGGTCGAGCAGTTCGATGCCCATGATGGTGCCGACCTCTTTGAGCCGCGCAGTAACCCGCCTGTCCTCGATGCTGGGTTCGAGCTGGCCGCTGGGGTGGTTGTGGGCGATGATGATGCCGGCGGCGCGGTCGCTGACGGCGTCGGCGAAGACCTCGCGGGGGTGCACGAGCGACTGGTTGAGGGTGCCGATGGAGATGACCCGTTTCTCGATGATGTGCGAAGCGCCGTCGAGGGTGATGGCCAGGAGATACTCCTGCCGTCTGTCGGCATACTCTTTGAGTTCGCGGTGGACATCTTCGGCCGAGGTGATCTTGACGTTCTTTTTGATGAGATAGCGCCGGCTCAGCTCGAGGGCGGCCAGGACCTGCATCGCCTTGGCGTTGCCCAGTCCGTGGATCAGGGTCAGCTTTTCCAGAGAGAGCAGATCGAGGTCGTTTTCGAGGAGAGCGATGATCTCTTTGGAGAGCCTGATGACGTCCTTGCCCTGTGTACCGCTGCCCAGAAGGACGGCCATCAGCTCGTACTCCTTAAGGGCGGCTGCCCCTTTGGAGAGGAACTTTTCCCTGGGTCTGTCATGTTTGTAGAGCTCGTTAACTGTTTTCATAAAACCATTATAGTCACTCACATAATAAAATAATATTATGCCTTTAAAGTTTATGAATTGTTAATATAAAAACGGTGTATAATATATTTACACCAAAAATGGAGGTTTAACATGTTACTGACAAAATACGATCCGTTCAAAGATTTGAGAGAGTTCGAGAACCGTTTCAGCGATGTCTTCAAACTCGGCTCCGAAGACACCCTCTCTTCGTTCGCACCTGCCGTCAACACCCGCGAAGGCGAATATGCCTATCACGTCGAGGTCGATCTGCCGGGCGTTAAAAAAGAGGATATCCACATCGACATCAGCGATAACAATGTCCTGACGATATCGGGCGAACGCAAGACCAAAAGCGAAGTAGACCAAAAAGAGTACTACAAGTACGAAAGCAGTTACGGCAGTTTCACACGAAGCTTTACCCTCCCTTCGAATGCCGATGTGGAGAACATTACAGCCAACTCCGAAGATGCCGTTCTTGAGGTCGTCATTCCGAAAGTGAAAGAAGAGAAGAGCGCCTCGCGCAAGATCGCCGTCAAATAAGAGAGAAGGGCATCATGGTGCCTGGGCCGAGCTTCACTGCAGGATGGCCTTGGCAGAGCGGCCTTTCATGGTGAACGCCCTTCCTGTCACTTCCCGCTATCAGAATGGTGCATACGCCATTACTGCTCCCAAAGATCTATCCAGGTAAGTTGAGATCCAAATCCATTAAGACAGTGTGCAGCTTCTTTTTTAAGCCCGATCTCCTCGCGTCTTCTATTGGGCGTTTACTGACCCTTCGGGGCTCTGGCCGGCCTCTCTGCAGGATCTTTTTTTGCCTGAACTGCTACAGAAGGTAATAAGACGACTTCCGCGCCGAAGCACGGCAGATGCGTAATTTTCAGGGTCAGGATCCATTTCGACCATTCTCCAAAGCATGTCACCGGCTCTGCTTAAAATAGAAAAAATAAATAATCCGCATTTCGCTTTGGATATGCTAGAATAGTTCTAATGACTTAGAAGAGGTGAACGATGAAGAGATATATTTATAACGCTGGGATCGGCACATTTGAGATAAGAGAAGTCAGCCATGAAACATATGAACTCTGGATAGGAGAGGAGTTTCTCGGCGATTACGAAAACGCCGAATTTGCAGCGCAGGATGTTGCGAACTTCAACACCGACTACCCCGAATGGGACCGGTTTGAGAACGAGCTTGAACACTTTCCCTCCGCACTCAGCGAATGGACAAAAATCGAAGCAGAGTCACCCCAATAAAAGGAAAAAAGATGCAAACGTTAAATATTCAGGAATTTGAGCTGCAGCTGCAGGAGATGAAAGAGGAGCTCGAAGCCAACATTGTCCGTCTGAACGAAGAGATGGAGGCGATCATAACCGATGACAGCATCAACGACATGGAAGACCTGGCCTCGCTTGAGAGCGAAAGCATGCACCATTCGGCACTGCTCAAACAGCAGCGCCACGAACTCGCAGAGGTTGACCATGCCCTGGAGAAGATCAAAAACGGCACCTACGGCATCTGCGAAAAGAGCGGCGACCTGATCGAAGCCGATCGTCTCCGTGCAAAACCCCATACGCGATACTGCCTCAAAGACGCACAAATGGTGCAGCAGTAGCCTGCACACTTTTGTCAGTCCTGCCTTGAAAAAGCAGCAGGTACTGCCTTAGTGTTGCCATAGCCAGGATTCGCTTATGCCCGAAGATCAATCTAAAATCAGTGAAGAAGTGCTGTTAGAGGTGGTCCGCAGGCTTGTTGCCGAAGTCCGCCCGGAGCATGCAAGAGAGAAGATCACCCTCGACAGCACCTTTGACAGGGAGCTCGGGCTCGACAGCCTCTCAAGAGTCGAGCTGATTTCCAGGGTGGAAAGCACCTTCAAACTCTCCCTGCCCGAGCGTACCTTCGCCGAAGCGGAAAGCAGCAGAGACCTTTTTAGGGCGCTCGCAGCACGCAGGCCCGCTCTTGGCAGGGAAGCGGCAGCGGCCGTTTCCGCACCCCCGCGCAGCGAAATAGCCGATCTGCCCGACAATGCCGAAACCCTTGTTGAACTGCTCGAATGGCATGCGGTGCGCCACGGCGGTCGCATCCATATACAGCTCTACCAGGACGACGGCCAGGGGGAGGCCATCAGCTACGCCGGGCTCAAAAGCGGGGCGGAGAGTGTTGCCGGCGCCCTGCAGCAGCGCGGCCTGCAGGCAGCAGAACCCGTCGTCATCATGCTCCCCACCGGAGCGGACTACTTCTTCACCTTCTTCGGCATCCTGATGGCCGGAGGCATCCCGGTACCGATCTACCCGCCGGCACGCCCCTCGCAGCTCGAAGAGCATATGCGCCGCCATGCGCGGATTTTGGAGAACTGCCGGGCCCGCATTCTCGTCACCGTCGATGAGGGCAAACGGGCCGCACAGCTCTTGATGTCGCTCTCGCCTTCTCTGAAGCAGATTGTCACCGCTTCGGAACTTCGGCTTTTTGAAGGCAAAACGCTCCTGCCTGCCGTCAGGCCGGACGATATCGCCTTCATACAGTACACCTCCGGAAGCACCGGCAACCCCAAGGGGGTGGTCCTCACCCATGCCAACCTTCTCGCCAATATCCGTGCGATGGGGCGCGCCGTCGACGCAGGTCCCGGCGATGTCTTCGTCAGCTGGCTGCCCCTCTACCACGATATGGGACTCATCGGCGCATGGCTCGGCAGTCTCTACCACGCCGCCCTCTACGTCGTCATGTCGCCGCTGAGCTTTCTCGCCAGGCCCGAACGCTGGCTCAGGGCGATCGAGCGCCATAAGGGTACCCTGTCGGCATCGCCGAATTTCGGCTACGAATACTGTCTCCACCACCTCAGGGACGCCGACCTTGACGGACTCGACCTCAGTTCGTGGCGCGCCGCCTTTAACGGGGCCGAGGCGGTCAGCCCGGCGACGATTGAACAGTTCACCGCCTTCTTTTCGGCCTACGGCTTCGACGCTCAAGCGATGACCCCCGTCTACGGCCTCGCCGAATCCTCCGTCGGGCTCGCCTTTCCGCCGCTTCGCCGCGGCCCGCTCATCGACCGCATCGAGCGGGACACCTTTATGCGATCACAGTCGGCGCAGCCGGCCGGAGAGGGCGATGCCAACGCGCTTCGCTTCGTCTCCTGCGGGGTTCCGCTCTCCGGCCATCAGATCAGGGTGGTTGACCCTTCCGGCCATGAACTCGCCGAACGCACGGAGGGGCGGCTGGAGTTTCGCGGCCCATCCGCAACGACAGGCTACTACCGCGATGCCGAAAAGACGCGCCTGCTCTTCGACGGGGAGTGGCTCGACAGCGGCGACCTCGCCTATATCGCCGGAGGCGAACTCTATCTTACCGGCCGCATCAAGGATATCATCATCCGCGCCGGCCGCAACATCTATCCCGACGAGCTTGAAAAGGCGATCGGCAGCATCGAAGGGATCCGCAAGGGGTGTGTCGCGGTCTTCGGCGCCGGCGATCTGACAACGGGCACGGAGCGGCTGATCGTCCTGGCCGAGACGCGCATCGAAGATGCCGACAAAAGAGTAAAACTGCAGCAACAGGTCAACGCGCTGGCGACCGACCTTATCGGCACCCCGCCCGACGAGGTCCTCCTTGCGCCGCCGGGCAGCGTGCTCAAGACCTCCAGCGGAAAGATACGCCGCAGTGCCAGCCGGCAGATGTACGAGAAGGGGCAGATCGGCAAAAAGAGCAGGAGCCTTTTCCGGCAGCTTTCAGGGCTCGCTCTGAGTTCGGCCACAGCGCAGCTGCGCCGCATGGCAGGCTCCCTCAAAGCCTCCGCCTTCGCGCTCTACAGCTGGTCCGCTTTTGTGCTGCTGGTGCTTTTTGCATGGCTGGGCACCGTCCTGCTGCCCGGCGACAGACTGCGCTGGAAAGCTGCGGGTTCGATCGCGCGGCTGCTGGCCATAGTGACGCGCACGCCTCTGAGCATAACAGGAATCGAAAACCTGGAGCATCTACCGGGCGCCTGTGTCATCGTCGTCAACCACACCAGCTATCTCGACAGCTTCGTAATGGCTGCGGTTATTCCTCACCCCTTCCGCCCCGTCGTCAAGGCGGAGTTCACCGGGCGCATGCTGACGCGGCTGCCGCTTGAGAAGCTTCGCGCGGAGTTTGTGGAGCGCTTCGATACCGGCAAAAGCGTCGAAAACACAGGGCGCCTTGTCACGGACCTTGAAGGCGGAGAGCGGCTCCTCTTTTTTCCCGAAGGGACCTTTACCCGTATTCCAGGTCTCCAGCCCTTTTACCTCGGCGCTTTCAAGGCGGCGGCCGATGCCGGTGTCCCCGTCATTCCTGTTGCCATACGCGGCACCCGTTCCATCCTGCGGGACGGTTCGTGGTTTCCGCGCCACGGCGCGGTCACTGTTACGGTCGGAGAGGCGATAGAACCGGCCGCAGGAAGCGGGCAGGAGAAGAGCTGGGAGCGTGCCGTCGCCCTGCGAAGAGATGCCCGCAGCTTCATTCTCCGCCACTGCGGCGAACCCGATCTTGCACAGGGGTAAGATCGCCCTCCTTCTTGCAGATGCAGCTCACTCCTTGTCGCGTTTTTTCATCTCCTGCTCAAGCAGCAGACGGTGCAGCAGTTTGCCCATGACATTCTTCGGAATCTTTTCGACAAACTCGACGGAGCGGGGAAGTTTAAAGCGTGCAAGCCGCTTCCTGAGGAAATCGAGCAGCTCCGCCTGCGAGAGCGTCTCTCCCTTTTTAATGACGACAAAGGCCTTGATCTCCTCGCCGCTGTAGTCCTGGGGAATACCGATCACCGCGGCATCGGCGGCCTTCGGGTTGAGGCAGATCGCCTTCTCCACCTCCGTCGGCGAGACGTTAAAGCCTTTGACGATGATAATATCCTTTTTACGGTCGACGACTCTGAAGTAGCCCTCTTCGTCCATCACAGCGACGTCGCCGGTATAGAGCCAGCCGCCGCGCAGCACTTCGTCCGTCATCTCCGGCTGATTCCAGTACCCTTTCATCACCTGCGGCCCCCTGACGATCAGCTCGCCCTCCTCGCCGATCGGAACCTGCTTCTGCCCGCTTTCAAGATCGACGATCCTGCACTCGGTATCGGGCATCGGGATACCGATGGAGTTCATTTTGTTAACGCCGTTTATGGGGTTGGCATGGGTGACCGGCGCGGCTTCGGAGAGGCCGTACCCCTCGACCAGTTTCGAGGCGGTCAGCGCTACGAAGCGGTTTTTGATCTTCTCTATCAGCGGTGCCCCGCCGCTGATACAGGCTCTTATGGAGGTAAGGTCATACTGTGCGATACTCTTATAGTTGCCCAGTGCCGCATACATCGTCGGGACGCCCGGGAGTATCGTGATCTTCTCTTTTTCGATCGTTCTGAGAATAGTGCCCAGATCTTTGGGGTTCGGTATCAACACCAGAACTCCGGCGCTGCTCATCGTATAGCCGAGGCAGGCGGTCATGCCGAAACTGTGGAAAAAGGGGAGCCAGCCGAGCACCCGTTCCTCGCCTTCGGCCGTGTCGCTCACCCATTTTTGACACTGCAGGGCATTGACCACCAGGTTGTAGTGGCTGAGCATGACCCCCTTGGGTGTACCCGTCGTGCCGCTGGTGTACTGCAACAGCGCGATCTCGTCGGGAGAAACCCTGAGATCCGGCCTTTCCGAAGCGCTTTGCGCCATCAAGGTCTCGAGAAGGTGGTCTCCCCCGGCGACCTTTACGCGGTCCTCCTTCTCTTTGAAGAGGGTAAAGAGCAGCCGTTTCAGCCACGGAAAATAGGCCTTGACATTCGTCACGATAACGTTTTCAAGCGCCGTTTCTCTCCTGATCTGCCGAATCAGCGGGTAGAACCGGCTCATCACGATCACCGTCTTCGCCCCCGCATCATTGAGTTCAAAGAGCACTTCATCGGCCGTATAGAGCGGGTTGATCGCAACGGCGACCGCCCCGATCTTCAGCACCCCGTAGAGCGAAATAACAAATTGGGGAGTGTTGGCAAGGTAGAGGGCCACCCTGTCGCCGGGCTGCACACCCAGCTGCGACAATGCATTGGCCGCCCTGTTGACCAGGAGATCGAGCTCCGCGTAGCCGATCTCCCTGCCCAGGTAGGAGATGGCCGTGCTCTTCGGGTAGGCCTCTGCCGAATGTTCCAGAAAGCCGTAGAGAGGGATCTTGGGATAGGATAGCCTGGCAGGAACCCCGCTGTCATACTGTTTTAACCACACTTTGTCGTCATAGGTCATCGCAATCCTCCGTCGCCTGCAAATGTTTTGTCTCTCAGCGCTTCAGAGAAGCTCCTGTGACAAGGGAATCGAATCGGCAGCCCCCTTGCGCGTCACGCAGAGTGCTGAGGCCTTGACGGCCCTCTGCAGACACCGTTCTATCTCACATCCGCGCATCAGTTCGGCGAGAAAGTAGCCGATGAAGGTGTCGCCTGCAGCGGTGGTGTCGACGGCTTCGACCTGCATCGCAGCCATTTCGATGCGCCGCTCTTCATCGCCATAAAGAAGCCCTGCTCTGCCCAGCGTAAGCACGGTTCGGCTTTTCGGGTAGCGTTGCTGCATGGCATTCAGGATCATGTCGGGACTATTCTGGCCGCTAAGCGCTTCGCCTTCGACCGCATTGATGATGAAGATATCGACCAGCTCCAAAGGGTAGTTCCTGACCGCCCCGCTCATGGGTGCCGGGTTGAAGACGACCGTTACGCCTTTGGCCTTTTGCAGCACCTTCTCAACCGCGTTGGTCTCGTTCTGCAAAAGCAGGAAGTCGCCCGCTTCGACACGCTCAAAGACCTTCCCGATCTCCTCCTCGCTGAAGGTGCGGTTGGCCCCGCCGTGAATGATAATGGCGTTCTCACCCTCGCTGTTGACCTGGATGACGGCATGCCCCGTCGGCGCATCGACAACCTTGACAAGAGAGACATCGACCCCGTTCTCTTGCAGCTTCTCTTTGAGCCACAGCCCCTCCGGGCCGATCCTGCCCGCATGATGCACCTCTGCCCCGGCCCGTGCAAGGGCGATGGACTGGTTGGCCCCTTTGCCGCCGCAGAAAAGAGTGTAGCTTTCGCTTTCGAGCGTTTCGCCCGGTCGCACAAAGTGCTCTACGCCGTAGACATGGTCGATATTGATCGAACCGATATTGATGATCTTCACAGGCGCCTCCTTTGCCCTATCGTTTGCCCGCTGTCAGCTGCGCATGAACGGTATAGCGCCATCCGTGGCGGTTGACATGCACACTGAAACCGTGTTTTTCAAGCAGCTCTTTCAGTACCTCCGGCACATAGAAGTGGCCCGGCTCACCGGCTATTTTCTCCGCGATGCAGATGCTTCTGCCCAGAAAGGTGCCGGGATCGAACTCGTAGATAAAGAGTCTTCCCTGCCGGGTAAGCACCCGGGCGATCTCCGCCATCGCCTTTTCAGGCTCCTGAAAATGGTGCAGCGCCTCGCCGATAAGGACCACCTCGAAGCTCTTTTCTTCAAAAGGGAGCGCTTCGGCTCTGGCCTTGTGGGTCCGGACATAGTGCGGAACGTACCTGAGCATCCCCTCGGCGGGATCGAGGGAGGAGAATTGAAGATCGTCCCTGCACTTGAAGGCAAGTTCGCTCAATACCCCCGTTCCCGCGCCGAGGTCGAGAAGCGACGCATTCTGCGCAACGGGCCGTAAAAAGTCGCAGAGCCCTTCGACCGCTTCGCGCGGGTATCCGGAAGAACCAAAACGTTTGAAGAGCCAGCCTAAATGGTTAAAGGGTATCATCTCTGCTCCTCCTCTCTTTTTTAGAAAACGCGCCGCCTCTCTTCAAGAAGCCGTTGCTCAGTGCCACACCCCTTCGAGCCGGTAGCCGCAGTGGGGGCAGATGCCGTTTTCGTCGAGTTCGTTGGTGACATACTGGCCGATGGACCCGCTTCGGTCGATCACCCTTTTGCCGCAGCCCGGGCAGTAGGTCGACTCGAAGTCTTCATCGTCGATATTGCCGACATAGAGGTACTTCAGCCCCTCCTCCTTGCCGATCTTGTAGGCCCGTCTCAGTGTCGAGCCGGGCGTTCGGGGAACATCGAGCATCTTGTAGGTCGGATGGAACGCGGAGAGGTGCCACGGTATGGCCGGGTCGACCTCTGCGATGAACCTGGCGATGTTGCGGATCTCTTCGTCGGAGTCGTTCTTGCCCGGGATCAGCAGGGTCGTGATCTCGATCCAGATCCCTTTCTCGTGGGCATACTTGACCGCTTCGAGCACGGGTTTGAGGCGGCCGCCGCAGATCTCTCTGTAGAACTCCTCGGTAAACCCCTTGATATCGATGTTCATGCCGTCGATGTAGGGCGCGAGGAGATCAATGGCCTTGCGGGTCTCAAAACCGCTGGTGACATAGATGTTTTTGAGCCCCTTCTCGTGGGCCAGTTTGGCCGTGTCGTAGGTGTACTCGAAAAAGACGATCGGCTCGTTGTAGGTGTAGGCGATGGAGTCGCAGCCGTTCTCGATCGCCAGTTCGACGATACGCTTTGGCGGGAGTTCATGACCGACGATCTGATGCTCATGCTCTTTGGGAAACTGCGAGATATCGAAGTTCTGGCAGAAGGTGCAGGAGAAGTTGCACCCGACCGTTCCCAGCGAAAATGCCCTGCTTTTGGGCAGAAAGTGGAACATCGGTTTTTTCTCCACCGGATCGACGTTGACCGCCGCGGCCAGCCCGTAGACAAGCAGATGGAGTTCGCCGTTTTCGACCCGTCTTACACCGCAGATGCCGTACTCGCCCTCGCCGAGCTTGCACGCCTGCGCGCACGCCTCGCACAGGACCTTGCCGCTGCCGAGTTTTTTGCTCAGCCATGCTATTTCTGACATTTCACCCTCCTTCTTGATAATTATTAATGATACTCCACAACATCTTATAACAAATAAAAAATAAAAAGGTAATCTATCACAGGCGCTTTTGGGCCGTCAGATCGACCGTCCAGGCCTCCGGTATCTGCTGCGCGATGACTTCGCAGGCGAGGTTGCTCCAGCTTTCGGCCCGCTCCAGCACAGCCGAATCGCAGGTGACGACGACATCGCTGCTTCTGCTCAGCAGGGCATCGGTACTGTCGGTCAGCTCCGCTTCAAAAGGCCAGTGATGTTCCTCGGCAATATCGCGC
This sequence comes from uncultured Campylobacterales bacterium, assembly GCA_964575205.1. GTDB lineage: Bacteria > Campylobacterota > Campylobacteria > Campylobacterales > Sulfurimonadaceae > Sulfonitrofixus. Next base: position 14,227 of record CAZNQJ010000002.1, read on the forward strand.
ACCGTTTTTGCCACCCTGGCGCTGTTGGAGACGGGTCTGTCAAAGAGCCAGATCACCTTTTCGGGCGACACCTTCTCAAGTGTCCTGCCGATCTTTTCAAGGGCCGGCCGGGTCTCTTCCACGATACGGTAGGAACCGTAGACCGAAGAGAGGTCCCGGCAGCAGCCGTCCGCGCAGCTGAAGATCGCGCCGCCGCCGAGGGCTGTTTCAATCGTGATGAGCAGGTTGAAACCGTCAATGAGGAGGGTCTTTCCTTTTAATGCTGAGACCGGAAGCCGTTTTGCCTGCCGTTGTACGATCTGATCATCGGTACAGGCCACACGTGCTATTGCCAGCCTCTGCCTCGAGGTGAGCTGATGGTGATCGCCGACAAGTTCGTTCGACGCCCCCATCGCATAGCCACGGCTCAGAAGCCAGGAGAGTTCGGCGACAGCGGTCTTGAGTTTGTCCAGCTGCTCTTCGCCGAAACATCTGTCATCGTGCGGATGGGCACCGCGGTGTCTCTCGGGCATTCTCCAACTCCAGGTCTAAGGTTCTTAATGCTATCACATCTACTCACAGATTGGTATAAAGCGCCGCATCGGCCAAGAATAATCCATTCCTTCATATAACAAGTGCGTCGATCAAAACAGTTTATTTATGCGTCAAAACATTAATTCCGGCAGAAGTGACGGAATGCCACCGGTAGATAAGTCAAAGTTCGAACAGTAACTTTTGGCCGAAGGGTATTGCTCTTCTTCTTTTT
>CAZNQJ010000003.1:0-8593 GCA_964575205.1 uncultured Campylobacterales bacterium
TTTTTCGCCCGCAGGGTTGATGTAGGTCACCTCTCCGGTGGAACCGACCTCGATCACCGGGTCGGGGTTCAATCTGGGATAGGAGGCCAGGCGGAGAATCTCCTCCTGCGCCTGCTGCCGGTCAACGCCGTGTTTGATGTTCAGCAGAAGATCATCCATCTGGTAGGGCTTGAGGAGGTAGGAAAATGCGCCTTTTTTGGTGGCGTCGATGGCGGTTTCCATGGAGGCATGGCCGGTCAGGATAATCGCCTCCGTTAACGGCGAGACCGCTTTGATCTGTTCCATCACCTCAAGACCGCTCATATCCGGCAGCATCAGATCGATCAATGCCAGGCTGATCGGTGTCTCTCCCAATGCGGCAATGGCCTCGGCTCCGTTGCCGGCGAGGATGGGGTGGTAACCCTTGATGCGCAGAATGTCGCCAAGGGTCTTTTGCAGATTATGGTCATCGTCGACTACCAAAATGTTGGCTGTTTGTTTCATCATACCTCTTTTATCTTCCATTATTATACTGATAAATAGAAACAGTATTCACGTAGTTACCAGCAGATTCTGCAGTTTCTTGAAGCGGATCTCCTCGATCAGGTTTAGCAGATCCTCGGTTTCAAAAGGCTTGTAGAGACTGGTATAAGCACCGATCATGATCCCCTTTTCAATCGATTCGGCCATTTCATTGCGATACCCGGTCACCAGCACCACCGGTTTGGAGGGGTATTTGGCCCGTATTTGCTGAAGCACATCCAGGCCGTTCTCTTTGCCCAGCTTAAGATCTAGCAAGATGACAAGCTTGTAGCTTTTTTCCATATGTTCCAGCACGTTCTGCGAACTGTTTTCCGTTTCGACCCGGTAGCCTCTGAGGATCAATATGTCCTTTAGCGTTTTGCAAAAAAGAGGGTCATCGTCGACGATCAGGATGCTCTCTTCCTTGCGCAGCAGGGAGAGAAAGGAGAGAATGACCTGGAAGTTTATCGGTTTGTTCAATACGGCATAGGCACCGGCCTGTTTCGCTTCTGCCGTCATTTCATTGCTGGCATAGGCACTGATCAGGACGACAGGCAGGTCGGGGGTGATCAGCTGCATCTGTTCCATTGCCTCGACACCGCTGATACCGGGCATTTTGATATCCATCAGGACGCAGTCAGGCAGCTCTGTTTTTGCTATTTCGACCGCCTCTTCGCCGGTATAGGCGGCGATGGTCTCATACCCTTTGATCTTCAGAATGTCGCATGTCGTTTTTACGATACGCCTATCGTCGTCCACTACCAGAATTTTCATTGCCGCTCCTTTACTTTATGTTGAACAATTTAGAACAGTCACACGCTGCCTGCTGCCAAAGCGTTGACGGGTAAAGTCACAGAGAACGTACTCCCTTTACCCGGTTCACTTTGCACTGCGACAGTGCCGCCGTTGGCCTTAGTCAGGTTTCTAACCGCGGCCAGCCCCAGCCCGATGCGCCGTGTTTTGGTGGTGAAGAGCGGCTGAAAGAGGCTGGGAAGAATTTCCGGCGTCATGCCGATGCCGTTGTCGTGAATACTAATGTTGACGGCTTCTTTTTTTGTATCGGCGTTTGCCCTGATTTCCAGTATTCCCCCCTCGGGCATTGCTTCTATGGCGTTGGTGATCAGGTTGCGAAACACCTGCTGCATCTGCAGCGGATCAACCAAAAGAGACGGGCAGGGTTCGGGGATATCCCGCTGAACGGTAATTTTTGCCGGAACAGGTAATACCTGTAAAACCTGCGCGAGCAACTCTTCAATCTCCACGTTCTCAGGTTGCGGAAGCTTGGTACGCACTGCATCCAGCAGGTCGGAGAGGATATGATCGGCTGATGCGATCTCATCGTGAATGATCTCCAGGTACTCCTTGACGGACGCATCCGCATCGTAGAGGACAGTTTGGAGAAAATAGACGGCATTATTCATCACCCCCAGCGGATTGCGAAGCTCATGCCCCACGCTGCCGGCTATTTTTCCGAGCACAGCCAGGGACTCTTTGCGTACAAGCTCCTCCTGCGCTACGAGCAGCAGCTGTGTGCGCTCTTTCACTTTCGCATCGAGTTCATCGTTCAGCTCGCGGAGCTGCTCTTCCACGCTCTTGCGCCGCTGCACCTCCTCACGTATCGCATTGAACATTGCCGTAATAAAAACAACGAGAAACAAGCTGTCAAGAAAGGGGGTCATCACGCCGGCAAACTCCAGTTCGGCGTTGAATTTTCCGTCCCACAGAAAATCGATCGCCAGGACGATCATGACCGAAAGGCTCACTGCCGTGAGGATAAACAGCACGGCAAAACGGAGCGTACCGAGCAAGAGCAGGCGGTGAACCATCTGTTTCAACAGCTGTTTCAAAAAGTTAGGCTGCTTTTCAATCATGGGTGTTTCTCCAATCTATGCAATAAAATCTCAGTGTCCATTTTATGAGACTTCTTTCATCTCATCTGCTGCCGGCAGCGTGATGGTGAATACGGTTCCCTTTCCCGCTTCGCTCCGCACTTCAACCCTGCCGCCGTTGGCTTCGGTCAGGTTTTTCACGACCACCAGTCCAAGCCCGATACCCCGCGCCTTGGTCGTAAACAGCGGCTGGAACAGCTTCTTCATCTGCTCCGGTGTCATGCCGGTGCCGCTGTCGCGTACACTGATGGTTATCTGCTTGGCCGCTTCGTCTGCCACGGCACTGATCTCCAGCACTCCTCCCTCCGGCATCGCCTCCGCTGCGTTGCTGATCAGGTTTCGGAACACCTGATGGATCTGCTGCGCGTCCACCCGCAGAGGGGGGAGCGTTTCGGGGATCTCCAGCTTGGGGGTGACGTTGGAGGGGAGGGTGAGTTTGCCCAGTGTCTGCTCGATCAATACCCCAAGTGCTACGGCTTCCTGCTGAGGCGGCTTGATCCGCACGGAATCGAGCAGGTCTGAGACGATGCGCTCGGAACCGGCTATCTCGTTTTTGATGATATCCAGGTACTCCTTGACGATCTCATCGGCATCCGGAAGGACGGTTTGAAGAAAATAGACGGCATTGCTCATCACCCCCAGCGGATTGCGAAGCTCATGTCCTACGCTGCCGGCAACCTGACCCAGCATTGAGAGTTTCTCCTTGCGTACCAGTTCTTCCTGAGCGCTCATCAGTTGCTTTGTGCGCTCCTGCACCTTGGTTTCGAGCTCTTCATTGAGCTTGCGGATTGTCTCCTCCGCCTTTTTTCGCTCGGCCAGTTCCAGCCCCAGCAGCCGATTGGACTCCTCCATCCCGGCAGAGCGTTTGTCAACTTCAGTCTGAAGATTTTCGAGTTGCTGCGAAACGGAATAAAGCGTCTCATCGAGTAGATCGATCTCGTCCTTGTAGCGATTTTTACGGGGCTTACCGCTTACGCTCTGGCGTATTTTCCCGAAAGCATTCTGGGTAAGGAGCGGCAGTAGGTCTGTGGTCTTCCGCAGCCGCGATAGCGGTCCCCACAGCATCAGAAGTAAAGCCGCTTCAGAGACAAAGAGTCCGGCAACACCGAAGATGATATTTCGCCGGATCCCTTCGTCCACCCGCAATAAACTCTCAGTGATGTCATCGATCAGGACGAAATAGCTGTTTCCGCGGACGGTAAACTTTCTGATTGGTACACTATGTATTTCGAAAGTATGCCCATTAAAAGAGCTCCTCACTGCTGTCTCGGTTTCAGCCAGAATGCGCTGCTTGGTTGAGACCGATAGGAGCAGGGGAAGATTTTTCTCAAAATTGGTCATCGCCGAAACTTTGGCATGCCAATTGGCAATGAATCTCGTATCTTTCTCTGTTGGTTCTTGTCCCCCCTGGGAAGCATTCAAAATACCGATATCCACCCCGGAGACATTTTTGAAATTCACAATTACCGATGCAAGAGTAGTTCCCAGTACGATGACGCCCGATTTTTGCCCATCGGCAAGCATAGGGGCAACCGCAAACTGTATGCATTGATGGGTGCAGTCGAGAAACGTCAATGGCTGTTCCATCTGATTGACTTCCTGAACATGGCTGCGGATCAGGTCGGGAGCAGGGGTACCGATATTTTCAGAGTTCCATCCCCGGATTAAACTGTTGCGAGTGTCATAGATTTGGGCTATATCGATCGTTGCCCCAAGTTGCAGGGCTGGCCAATGGTCTTCAAATGTCTTGGCCGCTTCGTCGGTGTTACCGGTCAGCATCAGCGCTCCCATCCCGCTTAGGGAAGGGACGATATCGGACAGGGCAAGAAGAACGGTGGTAGACTGGTGCACCATTCCTTCGAGTTGCTTAACCTGTTTGGCATAATCAGACTTTTGCTTCAGCTCAAACTGGGCTAAAAGATCCCGTGAAAAATAGATGGTGGTAAATGTATTGATTCCCAGCAGCAGCAGGCTGAATAGTATCAGTATGCGCCACTTCAGGCTGAATAGAGGCCGTGCCAGACTCTGATGCATCGTCATTCACACCCCCTCATGCATCAACGCTAAAAACTATACGAAACCTGGAGAGCAAACATGTCCCAGTTTTCCTTCGTAGCCGACGGATCCGGATTCTCTTTGGCTGATAGCCAACTGGTACCATCCAGATGATGCCATTCGGCCCGAATTTTGGTGTCCGCCCTCACGCTCCAGCCGATGCCGACAGTCTTATCCTTGGTAAAGAAACTGTGTGCGGGCAAACCGGTAGCCGCCGCATTCGCCTCGCCCGACTTGTCGTTCTTGTCTCTGTACTGGACGTCATAGCGCAACAGCGCTTCCCAATCCTCGGCAATACGGTAAGTACCTTGGAAATAATAGGCCTCGCCGGTCTGTTTGATATCCGGCAACGAGGTGTCAGGATAGACCCCTGGAACCCCCGGAACAACCACCCCTGACAAGGTCGTTTGAAGTCTTGGTATATACTCCCCGGTCAGGCTCCAGTTTTCCGCGTTGTATTGGGCCGAAAAGAGGTAAACATGAAGATTTAATTTGGCATCCGAAAAAGGCGGCTGGAAAGAAGCAACATTGGCATCGGCGCCGGTAACGGCCAGACGGATCCGCCCCCCGTCATATTCGTACATCGCTCGCCACACATAACTCGTTTTCGCCCTCGCCATCTCTTTCGTCTCGTCATCGAGTATGACCCGGCCCATGCCGTATTCGAGGAAAAAGCTCCCGGCATCCGTGCGCACTTCGCCATAGAGTTCCCCGCCGTCAAGTGCCAGTATCAACTGGCGGGCGGCATCGTAATAGATCGACTCGGGGAGGAAGATACTCGGACGCGTATTGGCCACGTCCCGAGTCTGGTTGTAGAATCCCAAGGGCACTCTGTACCGACCCGCCCGTACTCCGGCGCGGCTGTGTTCGCTGCTATACGGAGTAAAGTCGATCAGAGCATAGTCGATTCGCGGGGTGGCATCATCCGTTGTACCCGCTTTGCGGGAACCGACCTGGCCGGCAAACTGCAGATAAGGCAATGGCTGCCAGGAGAGGTTAAGCCCCAGCTCTCTGAAATCGAAGCTGCCTCTGCTGCTGTCACTTGGGCCGAAATATTTATTGGCAGTGGTTGACACATAGGCCTGACTTGCAAAACCGTGCAGTTGCACGGTATCGGAGAGTTGAACGGCCATGGCCGAAGGACTATACACCATCCCTGCAAGTACGATGGGTAGCACGTATCGTGATCTAGTTGACTTCCAGCATGTGGATACTTGCATTTTTGCCCCCTTCTTTTGAGTAATCTTTTGGTAAATAACCGATCGAACCCGGCGTTGAGGAGAGTTTTTGCAGCATCTCCTTGGGAGATTCGACAACAGTCGGAGCCTGGCCGGAGCCGGAGAAGACCAAAAGATCCCACGAACGCTTCAATTGGTAGGGAAAAGTTTTGAGTACTTCTTTGGAAAAGGAGATGTGAACATCGTTCTGATCCGGTAGGACAAATACTTTGATCGGTTTGCCGTCTGGCCACTGACGAAGGTGCATAGTGAAGATGGCACGCAGGCTGGTCAGGGAAATTTCCCGGTATGCTACCCCGTTATTAACGAATGGTTCCTGCGCCCTGATCGGAGAAGATAGGAGAGTCAATGCCAATATAATCCACCAGCGCGAAAGTGCAGTCGGCAGAAAAGCTCTTGTTCGGCTTTCAGTCATAAACAATCCTCCCTTTTTATGCTGTTTGTTCTTTCGCACATGCGGTTACTCTTCAAGAGCGTTCATGTATGATGGCAGACCGCGATGAACATTTTATACGGATCTTCTGTTGGATAAAGTTAAAACTATTGTAGCGAAACAATTGTATATTGAAGCAACATTAAATAAAAAAGTTAAGAAAGAGTGATTAAGGGGATTTTAACTACTGAAAAGTGCTTTTTAGGGGATAGGTTAAAAACATATATATGTCTGCTCTGCCTGCAGAGAAATTATCCGTTTTCGGTCGACATTGCCACAATCTGTTTGAGTCATCCTGCGGCGTAAAATCTGACCGTCAGAGTTCCAACCTGTTTAAAGAGGCAGTGTGTAATCTCTTGAGGCTGTTTTTCTGCAGCATCTGATTGGGGCATTAAAATCGTGACCTCTTCGCCTCCCCAGCAGGCAGTGATATCGACCGCACGAATATTTGTCTCTACAAGAATAACAATGGGGTGAGTCTGCGTTTGCATAATGAGAGGCTTCTCACTATTGAACAGCAACTGTCTCTGGTGCCGAACCCACTCCCAACGCAAATAAGCAGGAAGCGAAGGGATTATCTTGATGAGATGATCACCGGGAAGTAGAAGTTTAGCGCTTCTGCGGCGGCAGCAGAAACAGGCGGCACCATCCATCGGGACTGATGGAGCCTTCTACCAGCGTGCATTCGTTCGTTTTGGGAAGGAAATGCATACAGGCACTGCACTTTTGGCCGTTTTTGGGCGTCTCCTGGTACTGAATGATATTCTTGGCGTATTTGGCGGCTTGCAGCGGAGCGGCGCTGAATCCTGCCAGTCCCAACAAGGTCATATAACGAAAAAAATCTCTTCGCTCTCTGTTTAGCGGTCTCATCTCTTCTCCTTGATCGTTTTTGCGCCTTTAATGCCAATGCGCATTAAAAAATAAGGTTCACCGCATGAACCACATAAACCGGTAGATCATGATTCTGTATCCGCTTCAGCAGGTTTTGCTGACATGGCATTTCTGCTTGTAGTTTTCGGAGACAAAATCCCAGTTGACCAGGTTCCAGTAGTTCTCCACATATTTCGCCCGCGCATTCCGGCAGTCGATGTAGTAGGCGTGTTCCCAGACATCACAGGTCAGAAGCGGATGCTTTCCTTCGGTTCTGATGGGCGTCTGTGCATTGGAACCGTTCTCGATGGCCAGCTTGCCGTCTGTGCCGATGATGAGCCAGGTCCATCCTGAACCGAACAGCGAAACTGCCGAATTGGAGAATGACTCTTTGAACGCCTCGATGGAACCGAAGGCTTCATTGATCGCCTCTAAAAGCTCATCTGATGGCGCTGTTTTTTCAGGCGTCAGGCATTTCCAGTAGAAATCGTGGTTGAATGCCTGCGCTCCGTTGTTGAACAGCGCGCCGTCAGCCGTTCGGATCACCTCGAGCAGGGGCAAATTTTCGTATTCGCTCCCTTTGATCAGGTCATTGTATTTATTGACATAGGCGCCATGGTGCTTGCCGTGATGGTACTCTAACGTCTCTGCGGAAATGTAGGGTTCAAGTGCATCTTTCGAAAACGGAAGGCTCGGTAAACTCAGTGGCATAATAGACTCCTTTTGCAGGTGGGATCTTTTATTGTCTGATAAATAGTATTAAATAGTTATTAACAAAAAGCATGGATAGATATTTATAAGTAAGAGTTATTTTTTCAAATATGATCGCCAGGAAGCATTACGGTATCCGGTGAATTCATCTCTGCATAGTTCGGTATATTTAAATAAAATTAATAAATATTTATAAGTGTTAATATAAATTTTCAATTAATAATATTCAACTAGAATGTAAAACGAATATTTCTTATAAAAGGAATTAAATATGAGACGATGGAAGATGATAGCGATGGCTGCCGGAATGGTTACGACAGTTGTAAATGCACAGGAACCTGTTTCGGTAATCAGTGAAGGCGGAAGTATTGGTATGCAGAGGCATGCAGTGTCGCAAAACGCGGGGATGCCAACACCTGAAATGCAGCAGATGATGATAGAATATCGGCAACAGCTGCGCGAAAGGATGGGGTTGCGTACAGTGATGCGCCATCCGAAGGTGATCAAAACGATGCTTTCAGACATGCTTGATACTCCGGAAGTTGTTGAGAAAGTGCTCAATGACAATCCGCTCTTGAAAGCGAAGCTTAAAGAGGTCCTTTAGACCTTTGGCTTGCCGACCTTCAAAACGCGATGCTGTTTTTGACCAGGTCGGTTTAGAAACCAAAAACAGCCACTCCATTGCAAAAGGGTTGGTTCTGCAACAATTACAGGCGATGCACCCGCTGCCTTAAAATACCCCTGATTTTAATGATACGACGTTACCTTTCTGTAATCATCCTGCATACCTGTTGTAATACAGCTCGGCTATGATTTAAAAACGCCAATAAAAAGAGTCTATGATGTACAGGCTGCTTAAAAAATTCGACACCTTCTTCTTTAGATTCCTCTGCCTC
>CAZNQJ010000003.1:8603-14267 GCA_964575205.1 uncultured Campylobacterales bacterium
AAATCGATGGTTTGCCAATAACCGGCGCGTGGATCGCGCACAGGATGTGTTAAAACAGTAGAGGTGCCCTTGAAAGCATGAATTTTTAAGAGAGTACATTGAATCAGTCTGCATTAAGAGTGGAGAGATGTCCACTGTTGGCAGATGATGTTCTTGTCGAGAACGATCTTTCTGGCCCTTTTTGTTTATGGCCGGCCATCAGCAGATGTACAAGGGCTGAACGCTCTCTTTATGGGGTGGCGCAAATGACGGATTTCAGATATTCAAGATCGGGGTACTACTCTTTTTTTTGATTGTTTTCATCGATCGCTTTTTGTGCCTTGTCGAAATAGTGCACCGGAAAGGTAAGGGCACGTTTGAGTATATTGAACGGGGCGATGGCGATGTCTTTGGCCAGGGTGTTCTCTACTTTAGGGTCTTCAATAGGGCCTGTCAATGTGATGGTCGTTGTCACCTTGTTATCGTCTTTGCCGAGAAGAATATAGCCGATAAAAGGGATCTTTGCGAGGTTTGTCGTCGCGTTGGTGACAAGAGAGGTCTCGACATCGACTGTTTTAGTGTTGAGATCGACGCTCCCTTTTCCGTTAAATATAAGTTCATCCGCGTTGACATGAAAACCCTTGATCGTCAGCAGATCGTCTTTTAACGCAAACCCGCCGTAGGCTTCGCTGACCTTGAGTCCCTGCGTTGTGTAGTGCGGAACTGAAAAGGTGACAAGGGCAGGGATGGTGTTGACGAAGGCAAAGATATTGTTGACAGCTTTGTAATCTTTAACGATGGTATTTTTAACCTGTATGACACCTTCAAGATCGTCCGGACTGCCTAAGGCATAGAAACTGAGCTCGCCTCCTTGGAAATCAGAAAACTCTGCCAGGCCGTTCATGAAGGTGTCATTGAGACTGTCACCGTAAATATATAGCTTTCTGTTGCTGTACTCAAGGGAGACACCCCCTTTTTTGCCATGCAGAAGCTGAGTATTGAGATCGCCGTCGAGGTATTGCAGCAGCAGTTTGTCAGCCGGTGCGCTGCGCCCCTCGTTGATATAAAGAGTGCTGTTGTCTGCTTCGATATCCGCCCGGAAACGGCTTTTGGTGCTGTTTGCGTCGGTTGCCGGGTGCTCTTTGATGAAACTGAAAATTGCAGGGAGATTGAAGCCGACATCTTTGGCTTTGATATTCAACCGTTCATGCTTCCAGCTTGCCTTGATCGTATCGTTGATCGTCAAAGCAAGCTTTCCATCGTTGTAGATACCGTTAAAATCAACTGTTTTGGCGGGTATATTGTTTTTGACCAGGATCGCATAGGGGTAGGGAATATGTCCGAAAAGGGTGATCGCACCGGAATCAGCGGCCGAAGTCAGACGAATATCCCCCGCGGTGATATTGTATTCTCTCAGAAAAGGGGAGTGTTGGGAGAGCGTATTGATATCGCTGATGCTTGCATTCCACTCAGACGCATTTTGCTGATAGAGCAGGTCGAGACTCGGGATCTTGACGATGTGGGTGCTGCCGGCTTTATCGACGGTCACCTTGATATCATTCGGTGTTTCAAGCAGGCGGGTATTGCCTGTTTCCGCCTTCAGCCCCTTGAGCATAAAGCTCCCTCTGCTGCTTTGCGTGTTGTATGAACCGCTGAAATATGTCTCAAGCAGATCACCGAGTGCAATATGGGCCGTTTGAATGTAGACCAGGCTGTTTTTGAACGATAGTAAAGAGGGATAGAGGGTGAACCGTGTCTCCCCGAACTTCCACTCCGAACGCTTTTTGACATTCAAATAGAGGCCGTCTTTGTACCTTATCTCAAGCGGAAGCGTGGTCTGCTCCAATGAGAGTGAAGGCGTTTTAACCGTTAAAAGGTCAACGATAAGGTCTGTCTCGAGTTTTTTGATATTAAAAAGGCCGGTAACGTACCCTTTGAACATCGATTCGCTGCTGACCAGCGTTGTCGGGATACTGCCGCTCAGCGTTGAAAATTCAAAAGGGGCCGTGAACGGATTGATGACGATCTGGTTCTGATTGAGGCGCCAGTAGCTTTTCGGGATCTCCAGGCGCTCTTTTTTTGGTGCTAGGAGGTAGGTGAGGTTGAGCGTTTTGTGCTCGGGATCCATCTCAAACAGGCTGCTGCCGCTCTTGAATTTGAGCCGATGAAGTGCAATATCAAATTTTCCAATCCTTTTTGCGGGGTTGAATTGACCGCTGAGATCGGCATTGATGGCATTTTCAAGCAGCGTGGCATTGAGTTTTTGAATCTCCACATCGCTGTTATTGAGTTTGACGACGACATCTTTGACATCGATGGCGGTATCGGAGAAGTTAAAGGTCGCCTCATCCGTTTTGAAGCTCCCCTCTGCACCGACATGGAGCGTGGCCAATTCAACCCATATCGCAAGCTTGACAGCGGTCTTCCCCGCTGTCTGATAGAACGGAAGGGCAATGCCGTAGCCTTTCAGCCAGGGGAGCATCGCCTGTGTCACCTGGGCGCTTGTATCGACATCGACTGTCAAAAGAGGGTTCGACGGGTTGGAAAAATCGATCTTCAACCAGGTCTTATCACCCGGTTGCGCGTAGTAGGTCGCCTCTTTGGGGTAGATGCTTAAGACGCGGTCCTTAAAGGTGACATCGACATATCTGGCAAAAACGGGTTCATACCCCTGCGCGAAAGTGTATTGAACGTCATCGTAACGAAGCCGGGCATCCAGCGTGTCAAGCAGGGTGATGGGGTTGTCATAGACCAGCGTCCCTTTGAAATATGCCAAATCAATCGCTTTTCCGCTGTGGTAGTCGGCCACCCACCGTTCGACCTTTGGGTGAAGATGTGCAATGCGGACAGCCGGTTTGATCGGCTTGGTGAAAGGTTCCGTGCCTCTGCCCCACAGCTGCATTTTGGTCTGATCCGCTAAAAGGTAGAGCTTCAGCGGCATCACATCGCCGGCATTGATGTTCAGATCACCGTAGAGTTTTGATTCACGGGTATCGATCAGGAGTCTGCCGTTCATACTGCTTTTGTTCGATGACTCAAGAAACTCGTTGATGTCGATCAGCAGCAGATGATCGGCCATCGTGACGGTGGCAGCGAGCTTGAACGCCGGACCGTCGATATTGAGGTAGCCGGCAGTGTGCTCTTTGTAGCGAAAAGTAGCATTGATCTCATTGTACCGGATGCGCTTGACCGTGATATCCGAGAAAAGAAGATCCAACATACGAGACTTTTCCAACAGTGCCTGCGGCTCTATCGCTTTGATATCGAACTTTCTCTTTGTGTTACTTTCTGTAATTGTAATCGAGCCGATATCGACAGCTATCTTTTCATCCCACTTTATGTATAATTGTTCGATTTTAATACCCGGCAGCCTGAAATTGTCCAGGTGCAAGCCGATGTGCAGTGTAAAATAGATTGAAAAAAGAGCAGCAAAGATGAAAATTAGCAGATCGATGATGGCAGAGTGGATCTTGGAGATGGCTCTGATAATAGCGCTGTCGTTCATGTATTACCTAAATCTGGGCCTGACGACCTCGAAAGTGCTGTATGTTCCCCAAGGATCGATAACCAGAATTATAACACATCTGCAAGCTGAAAAGATCGATCTCTCTCCTCTTGACGCCTTTTGCATGCGCTTTATCGGGCTGCCTCAACAGGGGTGGATCAATATCGGCACGACCCGTCTGACCCATGCCGATTTTCTCAAGAAGCTGGCAAGCGCCAAAGCGGCCATGCTGAATGTCACGCTGATTCCCGGAGAGACCACCTATGTCTTTTTGCAAGAGCTGGCCAAAGAGCTCGACCTCGACCACAAAACGCTGATGCTAGAGTTTGAAAAGCAGTCGACATATAAAGAGGGCGCTTTTGTGCCCGATACCTATAGACTCCCCCGGGGCATCACGGAGCGGGAGGTCATCGCCATCTTGCTGGAACGCTCTCAAAAGAGAATGCATGCATGGTCACAAAAGATCTTCGGTACTTTCAATGAAGCCAAGTGGTACAAGTATCTGATCCTGGCTTCTGTTATTCAGAAAGAGGCTGCATCGGTCGAAGAGATGCCGATCGTGGGATCGGTCATTCAAAACCGTTTGAACAAGGGGATGAAACTGCAGATGGACGGGGCACTTAACTACGGTATCTACTCACACGTCAAGATAACGCCCGAGCGTATCCGAAATGACAACAGTGCTTACAATACCTATAAATTCAAGGGTATTCCGGCGGATCCTGTCTGCAATGTCAGCCTGCCGGCCATCCGTGCAGCGATCTTCCCGGCGACGACCGATTACCTCTATTTTATGAAAAACAAGAGGGGTGAACACGATTTTACGCGTTACTATTCTACACATATAGGCAATGTAAAGCGTGCTACCAAATGAAACACATGCCTCTGATTTGATCTGAAATAGGTGCGAATGACGACAGGGTTTACGAATGAAGTGCTATGATGCCCTATCTTAAAAATCGAGGACACTAAATATGTCAAAAATCATCTGGTCAGTAATTGATGAAGCTCCGGCCCTTGCGACTTACTCGCTTCTTCCAATCGTACAGGCATTTACGAAAACTGCCGGCGTTGACGTTGTGACAAGTGATATCTCACTTGCAGGTCGTGTGATCGCAACTTTCTCTGAAAGATTGACAGACGCACAAAAGATCCCTGATAACCTGGCAGAACTTGGCAATGTCGTCCATCAACCGGACGGCAACATTATCAAGCTTCCTAATATCTCAGCATCGATTCCGCAGCTTAAAGCGTGTATCGAAGAGCTTCAGGGACAGGGCTACGATCTTCCGAACTACCCTGAAGAGCCGAAAAACGACGAAGAGAAAGAGATTCAGGCACGTTACTCGACATGTCTTGGTTCTGCTGTTAACCCGGTACTTCGCGAAGGCAACTCAGACCGCCGCGCCGCTGTAGCGGTTAAGCGGTTTGCTCAGAAAAACCCGCACAAACTTCGTGCATGGGACGAAGGTTCCAAGACACACGTTGCCCATATGGACAACGGCGACTTCTATGCGAATGAGCAGTCTGTTATCAAAAAAGGCGACGGCAAAGTCACGATCGCGCTTAACGGCAAGGTGCTTAAAGAGATCGATGCAGTTGATAAAGAGGTCCTTGACGGAACGTTTATGAGCGCCAAAGCGTTGCGTTCTTTCCTGGCCGACTCCATCGAAGATGCCAAGAAAAACGGTATTCTCTGGTCTATCCACCTTAAAGCGACGATGATGAAGGTCTCTGACCCGATCATGTTCGGCCATGCAGTCCAGGTCTTCTTCAAAGATGTCTTCGACAAGTATGCAGCTGAATTCAAAGAGATCGGTGTTAACCCTAACCTGGGTCTCGGCGATCTTTACAAAAAATTGAAAAAGCTTCCTGAAGCAAAAGCCAAAGAGATCGAAGCGGCGATCGCTGCGGTTTATCCGACACAGCCGTCAATGGCAATGGTCGACTCCGACAAAGGCATCACAAACCTGCATGCGTCAAACGACGTGATCATCGATGCTTCGCTTCCGGTCGTTATACGTGACGGCGGCAAGATGTGGAACCCGGCAGGCAAAGTCGAGCAGTGTGTCGTAACGATTCCGGACCGCTGTTATGCGACGATGTATTCAGCCTGTATCGAAGATTGCAAGAAAAACGGACAATACGATGTTACAACGATGGGCTCTGTCTCCAACGTT
>CAZNQJ010000004.1:0-14066 GCA_964575205.1 uncultured Campylobacterales bacterium
CCAGCGGATCGTTGAAGCCGCCTTTTTTCAGATCTGCCTTTGAGATCTCCTGCGTGTCATAGAGCCAGTGGGCGCCAAGCGCATAGGCATCGCCGTAAAAAGCACCCCAGAGTGCCGCTTTGAGCCTGTTTTTCATCTTCATATCCTTGAGATTGTCTCTTTTTCCGTCTAACGGGTGAGATGCGCCTCGATCAGCGCCACCATCTCATCAACCGCTTCCGTCGCGCTTGCCTGTATAAAGTGCTCGAAATAGTCGTCTATCATTCTGTCGAAACTGCCGAAGGCCGTGATGTGCTCTTCGCGTTTGGGGTTGACCAGGATGGAGTGGTCGAACTCGCCGGCCAACGCGGCAATATCGATCACCCTCCCGCTGGTGCCGATGGCGACAAAGAGGTCGCACTCCTCCACCGCCTCATAGATGCGCCGGTACTCCGGCGCACTCTCGCCGAACATCACGACGTTGTGGCGGACCTCGCTGCTGCCGCAGTAGGGGCAGCGCTCATCCTCTCTCTGCGCACGGTAGCCGATCTCAAATAGACCGTTGCACGACTCGCAGCGCAGCTCTCTCAAGGTACCGTGAAGATGGATCACGTTCTTGCAGCCCGCCTTTTCCAGCAGGTTATCCACGTTCTGCGTCAGGTTCCACACCCTGCCAGGGTATTTTTTCTCCAGTTCAGCCAGTGCGAAGTGGGCTGCATTCGGCTCTTTCTCTTCAAGCTCCATACGGCGGGCGTTATAGAAGTCGGTGACGAGCTTTCTGTTTTTCTGCCACCCCTGGGTGGAGCAGACCTCCATCACATCATACCGCTCCCACAGTCCGTCGCTTTCGCGGAAGGTGCTGATCCCGCTCTCGGCGCTCAGTCCGGCACCGCTGATGATCAGCACCTTTCGCATGCTCTTAGAACCCGTACTCGTCAAAATTGCTCAACGCCAGGTCAAGCTGGGCGATGGCATCGTCCATAATCGGAGCGGGTACCGCAAAGTTCAGCCGCATGTGCCCTTTGCCCTCTCTGCCGAACGAGGTTCCCGGGCTGAGGCCCAGTGCCGCCTGTTCGATGAAAAAGCGGCGCAGTTCGCTGCTGCTTAGCCCCATGCCGGAGCAGTCAAGCCACGCCAGATAGGTCCCCTGGGGTTCAATATACCGGATCTTGTCGCTGTGCCTTTGGGCAAGGGCGCTCAGCTTGGCGCTGTTTTTCTGCAGATGGAGCAAAAGGGCTTCCAGCCACGCTTCACCCTGTGTGTAGGCCGCTTCGAAGCCTGCATGCGCAAAGACGTTGCTCTGGGCGAAGTGGATACTCTCATGCACCTCTCTGAAGCGCTCACGCATCGCTTCATCGCGTACCACAACGGTAGAGATGGCCAGCCCTGCCACATTGAAGCTCTTGCCCGGCCCGATCGCCGTCACCGTAATCTTTGCTGCCGCATCGCTCAGTGACGAAAAAGGGGTATGCCGATGCGGTGCATAGACCAGGTCGGAGTGGATCTCGTCGGCCACCACTTTGATGTTGTGCTCCAGACAGATTTCGGCCAGTTCCTGCAGCTCTTCACGCCGCCAGACCCGCCCTACGGGGTTATGCGGTGAACAGAGCAGCAGCAGTTTGGTATCGGCATCGATCTTTGAACGCAGGTCGTCAAAGTCAAAGGTATAGTCACCCTTAGAAGTCCGTTTCAGGGGATTGCGCAGTACTTCCCGTCCGTTTTGCGTGACCGTATGCAAAAAAGGCGGGTAGATCGGTGTTTGTACGACGACCTTGTCTCCCGGCCCGGTAAAAGCCTGTATCGCGATGTTGATTGTCGTCACCACCGAGTGTGAGTAGAAGATCCAGTCGCGTTCGATACTCAGGCCATGGCGTTTTTTCATCCAGGCGATCTGCGCGTCAAAGGCACTCTCCGGCACCTCCTCATACCCGTATATCGGGTGGGCCGCACGTTTCTGAACAGCCTCTACGATGCAGGGCGGCGTCTGAATATCCATGTCGGCCACCCACATCGGCAGAACTTTCTTTGTGTGAAAGAGTTTTTCGCGGAGCGCATATTTCTCCGCATTGGTCACCGTCCTGTCAACGACCGTTTCAAAATCGAAACTCATTTTTTCTTCCAAACGCTCATCTGCGATATCGTGTGCTGGAACTTTCTGGCTGTCTCCGGTATGACAAAGGGGACATCGTGCGTCGCCACCAGTTCAAAATGGGGCAGCAGCACCTTTTTCAGCCCGTCGAGAGAGTCGACGATATTGCCCCTTTCATCATAGTACCCGCCCAGCCAGAGCTCTTTTTTCGTGTACTCTTCAAGCCAGGTGTACGGCGAGGTCAGAATGAGATAGCCGCCCTTATTTAAACGCAGATGGACCTCTTCCAGAAAGAGCAGCGGCTCATAGAGACGGTCGATCAGATTCGTCGCCATGATCAGATCGTAGCCGCTGAAGTGGGCACGGAGGTTACAGGCATCACCCTGCCAGAACTCCACGTTATCGGCGATATCACTGTAGCCGAGCTCGTCGATCGTGCGCGTCTCCTGATGTACGATTTCGCCTTCGACCACCCTTTGATAACGGATCTCGCCTTCGTTCTTGAGATCAAGCCCCACCTGCACAAAACGTGCCGAAAAGTCGATCCCCGTCACGCTCTCAAACCCGCGGGCCAGCTCAAAGCTTGCGCGCCCCGTTGCACAGCCGAGATCAAGCGCACTTTTCATCGGTGTCTTTTTGGCATACTCCAGGGCAAACTCGGCACATCTGATCGCAAAGTTCGGTACGCCGAAGTGCTCCTCGCCGTATTGGAAATTGCAGTACTGCGATACCAGGGCATCACTCTCGTAGACATTCTCTTCTATGGTCATCTCTTCTCCTTCAATTACTCTGAATCCGGCATGCTGGTAAAAATGGCGTCTGAAGGCATAACGCGAATGCTTCATCATCTCATTGCCGCTGCTGATCCAGGAGCCGCCTTTTATGAGGTTGTGCTTGCCGTCAAAGGTCGGCGCCGAAAAATCGTCATAGGCGGAATGGGTCTCAAATCCTCTGAAGCCGTATATCGGGCTCTCCGTCCACTGCCATACATTGCCGACAATATCAAAAATATCCCCGAAGGCAAAGCGGTCGACCGGGCAGGACGAAGCGTAGTGCGCCAGGTTGATATTGGCTGAGGCATCATCAAAATCGGGCAGATCTTTAATACCGGCTCTCTCATACAACAGATACCACTCCGGCTCGCTCAAAAGTCGGTAGTTTTTGTCCTCTTTGTCGCTGAGCCAGCGGCAGTACGCTTTCGCTTCAAGGCAGTTGACGTCGACCGGCCAGTTGAGCGGCATGTCGATGATCTCCGTCAGGGCCCGGTAGGCGAAGCTGCCGTCCTCTCTCTTCACCCAGAACGGCGGATGCGAGGCAGCGCTTATCTCTAAAAACTTTCTCCCCTCCTCATCCCAGTAGGTTTCGTTGCCGTATCCGCCATCTTCGACAAAGGCCAGATACTCCGCATTCGAGCAGAGATATTTTGCGGCTTTAAACGGCTTTATATCCTCTTCCTGCACCCCGTATTCGTTGTCCCAGCCGTAAAGGGGGTGATTTTTTTCCTTGCCCAGCCTGACCGCGCCCCCCGCTATGGCGATCATCGCGTTTTGGGGCGCAGGCCCGCTCTCAGGACAGATCAGAAAACCGGCAGCGGGTTTGACTTTCTCGATAGGCAGCTGCCTGTGCAGAACGCTTGAGGTCTCGATATGGATACGCTCATGCTCGATTCCCATCAGGATGATCCACCACGGGCTCTCCTGCGTGATCGGCAGGGTCAGCGGCAGCGTCGAGATCATCGAATCGACCAGATTGCGGACATCCGCCCTGTACGTTCTTACCGCATCGACTTGCGGCCACTGATAATGCTCGCTCTGCATGTCATCCCAGTTCATCTCATCCACACCGATGGCGAACATCGATTCGAACTCCGGCATAAGACGTTCATCGATCATTTTGGCGACCATGAACTTGTTCACATAGAAGGCGGCCGTATGGCCGAAATAGAAGATCAGGGGGTGGCGTGTCGGTTCGGGCTGCTCGTAAAAGACAGTGTCATCTTTCAGGACCGTAAAAAGATCTTCGAACAGATCGTAGGTCTTGTGAAAATAGTCTCTGATCTCTTCGCGTTTTTTATCGGCATCACTGCCGGTCAGCGTCACCGGCATCGTATGGAGTGGGTGCAACATCTCTCCTTAGTATTTGCTGTATTTTAGCAGATTATCTGTTGACAAGGCTTAGTATCAAAATCGGCATTATTGTTTTATAGTATAGTAAATATAGGCGAAAATATCCCCTAAGAGAGGGGCTGAATCAGACATTATTGGTCAACATCGTCACTTTGGAAGAGGTTCTGATGTATAATGAAGCTCATGCATACTCTATCCAGTCAGCTTTTTAGCGCCCACACACAGATCGTGCACGCCTTTACTACCCGGCACGACGGGGTCTCAAACAAACCGTTCGACAGCAACAATCTCGCCTTTCACGTCGGCGACGACCCCCTCGACGTCACCAGAAATCACGAGCTGCTCGCGAAACAGATCGGCTATGACCGCAGCAGGCTGGTTCACATGCGTCAGATCCACTCCGACAGAATCGTTATTGTCGACCGCGCTATTCATGACTTTGAAAACCCGCCTGAATGTGACGCGCTTATCACCGATCAGCCCGGCATCCCCTTGATGGTGATGACCGCCGACTGCACCCCGGTGCTGTTTTTCGACCCCGTTAAAAATATCATCGCCGTTGCCCATGCAGGACGGGCCGGTGCCGTCCAGGGGATCGTTCCCAAAACCATACAGAAGATGCAGAAGCGTTTTGCAAGCAAGCTTGAGGACATTCTTGTTGTACTCGGGCCGTCTATACAGAGCTGCTGCTACGAGGTGGGGGAAAAAATTGCAAAAGAGGTGACCGATAACGGTTTCGGCGACGCCGTGGTCGAACGCGAAACGCGTTACTACCTCGAGGTCAATGCGATCATCAAAAAACAGTTGGAGGCGATAGGAATAAAAAAAGAGAAGCTCGAAGATCTGGACATCTGCAATGCCTGCGAACATGAGAAGTTCTTCTCCTACCGGGCGGACAGGCAGAAGACCGGACGGATCGCCGGCGTGCTTATGCTAAAGCAGCGCTGACTCTCTCGGCAAGTTTCTGCGGCGAAAGGCCCAGAGACGCTTCGACAAGCTTTGTATTGCCGTGGGTAATAAAGGCGTCCTCGTACTCAAAACTTGTCACCTCGACACCGCTGATCTTCGCTTCCGACAAAAATTCCAGAAGAGCGGAGCCGACGCCGCCCATTTTGGCGCTGTCGCTGAAGACAAACCACCTTTTATGTTTTTGGGCCAGGGCACGCAGCATCGTTTCATCAAGCGGTTTGACAAAACGCAGATCCAGCAGAGCGATCTCTTCTTCCATCAGCCCGCTTGTCTGCGCCGCGCGGCCGACCCCGTTGCCGTAACCGATAAAAAGAGTGTCCCCGTCACTTTCGATCAGCAGCTGGGCTTTGCCCTCTTCGAACGGCAGGGATGCAGGCAGATCGGCCTCAAGAAAAGCCCCTCTCGGATAGCGCAGCGCGAGCGGATGGTCATACCGGCTTGCAAAATCGATGGCCTGATGAAAGGAGAGCTCGTCCCTCGGGGCGCACAAGCGCATGTTCGGGATGACGCGCATAAAACTGACATCAAAGGCCCCCTGATGGGTCTCGCCGTCTTCGCCGACCGTTCCGGCCCTGTCCATTGCAAAGACAACCGGCAGGTCCATCAGGCAGACATCGTGGATCACCTGGTCGTAGCCGCGCTGCATAAAGGTCGAGTAGATCGTGCAAAACGGTTTGAACCCCTCGTGCGCCAGAGCCCCCATGGAGGTGACGGCGTGCTGTTCGGCGATCGCGGCATCCCAGAAACGGTCGGGGTACTTCTCCAGCAGCGGGCTCAGGCCCGTCCCGCCCGGCATCGCCGCCGTGACGCCGACGACTTTGGCGTTCTTTTTGCAGAGTTCCAGCATCGCCTCGGTGAAGATCTGCGTTGCCGCCTTGGCGCCGCTTTTAGGCGCCGATCTCCCGCTCTTGATATCGAAAGGGCCGACTCCGTGCCACTTTTCGTGCTGCCCTTCGGCGATCTTGTACCCCTTGCCCTTGATCGTCTGGGCATGGATAAGAACCGGTTTGCCCATCGATTTCGCCAGCTCAAAGGTCTCGATCAGCTTCTTGAGATCGTGGCCGTCGACGGGACCGATGTACTCTATTCCCAGCTCTTCAAACAAAATACCCGGCGTGATAAGTTTGAACGACTCTTCGAAGCGTTTGGCAATATAGTGCGCCCCCTCGCCGAAATTATCGACAAAAGATTCCGTCTTCCTTTTGAAACGTTGGTAAAAAGGGCTCGCCATCGTGCAGGTGAGCATGCGTGAAAGCGCCCCGATCGGCTTGGCGATGCTCATCTCGTTGTCATTGAGAATGATCACCATCGGGTACTTGCGGTCGCCCAGTTCATTCAGTGCCTCAAAGGCCATTCCCGCCGTGATCGAGCCGTCGCCGATCATCACAACGGGGATGCGGCTCTTCTGCTCGCGTTTAAGGGCTATCGCCTTGGCCGCACCAACACCCAACGAGATCGAAGTAGAGCTGTGCCCGGCTACAAAGAAGTCATCTTTGGATTCTGACGGTTTCGTGTAGCCGCTGAGTCCGCCGAATTGGCGCAGCGTACCGAAAGCATCCCAGCGGTCCGTAAGCAGCTTGTGCGCATAGGCCTGATGCGAGACGTCAAAGATAAAGGGATCTTTTTTGGAATCAAAGACCTTGTGCATTGCGACAATAAGTTCGGTGGCACCCAGCGTCGAACTCAGATGACCGCCGTTGACACTGACGACATCGAGAATACGTTCGCGAATCTCCCCGCAAAGTTTCTGTAATTCATCGAGCGAATATGCTGATATATCCATATCTACCTCTGTCCCGTATTATTGACGCGAATTTTATCATTATCTCTTAGTTGTTCTGCTAAGAGACAAACGCTTCTCAGCGCATTTTGACGTTTAATCTTATCCGGCGTCGGTATTGACGCCATGATGTTTTTAAATTCAGCGGATGCTTTTGACGACATGTTAGCGAAGAATCTCTCTTGTATCTCTTGAGAAGCCCCTTTGAGTGCATACATAAGTTCTTTTTTATCTACATGCCTCAGTATCACTCTGATATCGGCAGAACCCAAACGTCTCAACGCCCAATACTCTTTGCTTAAAGGCGCAAGCTCTTTTTGCAGTGCGTGATCCAGCAGCTTCAATGCCGTGCCCGAAACCGTCGAACTCTGTGCAATACGTTTGCCTATCTCTTCGCTTTGTGAACGTTTAAAACAGTCTAGAATCGCTGCGGCTTTTTCCGGATCGATCACGACGAGTACAACAGCCGCGACCTGTGGATGCTGTCGCATCAGATACGCCGCCATCTCTTCTGCCGGGTACGCTTCTGCCAGGGCAAAGCCCTTCATCTTCTCGGCATCTTCGAAGACCCAACCGCGCTTTGCCTCTTTCAACAGTGCCAAAGGAGCACGCGCACTCTTTGCATGACGGATGCTCCGATAACGCGTCTGATCCGCTTTTTCCGCCACAACTCTCTCTGTGAACGGAAGAGCTCTGTTCTCAGATTCAAAACGGCCGAACACTCTTGCATTCCGGTCAAACAGAGCGTGCAAAATAAAAACAGTTGATCCCAAAAGCAGGACAAAAAAAAGATAGAGCGTGTAGATTGAAACATCGACAAGTGTCTCGGGAAAGGTAGTCGCCTCACCGAGCAGCGAGGTCAAAAAAAGCAGAAGCGCCAAGAGCGCAACCAGCAGTGCCAATACTGCCCCGGGGCGTTGAAGCAGCCTGTTCAGGTTTTCTGACAGCCCTTCAGCATTCAGCGGCAGCATCGCAGATGTGCTCTAGAGCAGGCTCGCAGCCAGTTCGAAAAAGCGGTCGTTCTGTTCCGGCGTACCGATCGTCACGCGGATGGCATTGAGCCCATACCCTTTAAGGTTGCGCACGATCATCCCCTTGCGCAGCAGTGCATCTGCGATTTCACTGGAATTTTGATCCTTATTCAGGCAGAGGGTGACAAAGTTCGTATAGCTGTCAATCGTCTTGATGCCCATCTTTTTGGCGAAGGCGTCGTAACGCTCCATCTCCTCAAAGTTCTTGGCGATCGAGAACTCGACGAATGCCTCATCCTCGAGTGCCACACAGGCCGCTTCCAGAGAGAGGGTCGTGATGTTGAACGGCGGACGGAGTTTGTAGAGCGCCGTGATGATATCGCGCGAAGCGATCCCGTAACCGACGCGCATACCGCCCAATCCATACGCCTTTGAAAACGTACCCAGATAGAGGACATTCTCATAGGACTCGATCAGCTCACCCGGCGTCAGCGCTTTGCTCGGGTCCTTGTATCTTGTATACTCCATATAGGCCCCGTCTACAATCACCAGCGTCTCTTTGTCTATCTTGGCGATGAACTCCTTTACCGCCAGGGCGTCCACGCTCTCTCCCGTCGGATTGTTCGGCGTACACAAAAAGATGATCGAGGGCTTATGCTCAAGATAGAGCGCATAAAACTCATCGTGTGCGCGTGATTTGGTCCTGATAACCTCTGCACCGACATGGTGCGCATAGATCTCGTACATCGCGAAGGTGATGCTGTTGATCAGTACCTTGCTCTGCGCATTCGCCTTGGCATGCATCGCGAACTCGATGACCTGATCGCTTCCGGAACCGATGATGATCTCTTTTTCATCGATATTGAAACGTTTTGCAAGCCCTTCCTTGAGCTTGTACATCGAATCGTCCGGATAGAGGGCCATCTTGGAGACGATGTCACTGATGGCCTGCTGCACTTTCGGCGAACAGCCGTAAGGGTTCTCATTGCTCGCCAACTTGACGACATCTTTAGGGTCGATCCCGAAATCGCGTACGACCAGCTCTATGGGCTTACCCGCCTCATAGCTTGTAAGGGTGTCCAATACCGGATTAAACTTCATATTTCTCCTTTAACATAGCTTCCGAGCCATGTGATCTCATCTTTGCGCGCCTGTAACACCTGCTGTACGGCAGGATCATCAATATGGCCGTAGATATCCATAAAAAACCAGTAGGCGAACCCGCTCGCATCATGGGCAGGACGTGATTCGATCTTGCTCATATTGATCTTTGCCTTGTCAAAATCACTCAGGAAACTCACCAATACACCGGCTTTTTCCGCATCTTTCAGACGGACGAACAGAGAGGTCTTATCATCGCCGCTCTGGGCGTTTTTAAAATCGCTCAGGATAAAAAAGCGGGTGGTGTTGTCGTGTTCGTCTTCAATGTTTTCAAACAGCGTCGGCACCCCGTACAGCTTGGCCGCGATATGGCTGCAGATAGCCGCCGCCTGATAATCTTCTGCCGCCATAATAGCCGCTTTGGCCGTTGATTCCACCGGGATCTGTTCGATGTGCAGCAGTTCATGCTCCTGCAAAAACTCGCGGCACTGACCAAACCCTTTGTCTTTTGAGTAGAGACGCTTGATATCTTTGAAATGCTCCGCCTTTGTGGCGAAGGCCATATGGATCGGCATATAGAGCTCTGCAACGATCTTGACGGAACTTTTTGCCAGAAGGTCCAGCGTTTCGCCTACTACACCGTCTCGCGAGTTCTCGATCGGGACCACGCCGAACTTGGCACGCCCCGCTTCGAGCGTTTTAAAGACGGAGTGGATAGAACCCAGAGAGAGGTAGTCGCTCATCGCGCCGAAACGCGACTCTGCCGCCTGGTGGGTAAAACTCCCTTCCGGGCCCAGATATGCGATGCGCTCCGGCAGTTCCAGGTTGCGTGAAACGGCAAATATCTCAAGATAGAGGGCTTCGATAGCGGCTTTGTTCAGCACGCCGCCCTTCTCTTTTGAGATCGTGCTCAGACGTTCAATGATCGCTTTTTCCCGTTCCGGACGGTAGACGGCACTGCCTGTCTCATGCTTGATCTCACCGACACGCTTGACCACACGCATCCGTTCATTCAAAAGATCGAGCAGCTCTTCATCTATGCGATCGATCTCTTTACGACACTCATCTAATGTTTCCATACCTATTCTCCCACTTCCATCATATCCCTGCAGATAAACTCCGGCTGCTGTGCTGCGGACAACACCGGTTTAATCTCGACCGCACTCTTGTTTTTGCCTCTGACACAAAAACAGGCATCACCACTTACTAGGGTGATTTTATCAAAACTTGCCTCTTTTTCTTGCATCTGAGCGCGCTCAAATGCGACTGATCTAAAAAAAGCCTGAACCGCAGGCGCCACAAAGCACCGCGTTCTGTCGCCTGTCAATGTTCAATCAAAGCTATTTAATCCAGGAACTCTTTTTCAAGGGCGATCAGGTCCTCAAAGGTCTCTCTGCGGCGGATAAGCCTATCTTTGCCGCCTTCGACCGCCACCTCTGCCGAACGGCCGCGGGTGTTGTAGTTGCTGCCCATGCCGAAACCGTACGCTCCGGCACTGTGTACGACCAGTAGGTCGTCATGCTCCAGGACCGGAAGCTCGTAGTTTTTCGCCAGAAAATCGCCGCTCTCGCAGACCGGCCCGACAATATCCGCCTTGCTCGTCTCGCCCGACTTGCCGACGGCTTCGACAAAGTGGTAGGCGTTGTAGAGGCTTGGACGGATAAGGTCGTTCATCGCCCCGTCAACGATCACGAAACGCTTGTCATCGTTTTTCTTCTCGTACATCACTCTGGTCAGGAAATAACCGGCGTTGGCCGTGAGGTAGCGGCCCGGTTCGCCGACAACGGTGACATCCAGCCCCGTCAGCGTCCCCAGTACCGCCTGCGCATAGTCATACGGGTCAATGGTCGTCTCGTTATCGTATCTGATGCCCAGTCCGCCGCCGATATCAAAAAACTTGAGCTCGATCTTGATCGCCTGAAGCGAACGTACCAGGTCAGCAACGATCTCGCTCGCTTCACGGATCGGGTCGAGCTCGGTCAGCTGCGAGCCGATATGCGAGTGGATACCGACCGGGTCGAGATGCTCCGAGTTTTTGGCACGGATATACATCCGTTTCGCGGCATTGATCTCCACGCCGAACTTGTTGGCATGCAGTCCCGTCGAGATATAAGGGTGTGTCTTCGGATCGATGTTCGGGTTCACACGGATGCTGATACGCGCCTGCATCCCCAGCTCTTTGGCGATCATCTCGACACGATCCAGCTCCCCTTCGCTCTCGAGATTAATATAGAGGATGTCGCTCTCGATCGCTTCACGGATCTCCTCATCAGCCTTGCCGACACCGGAGAAGATGATCTTGTATTTCGGAATGCCCGCCAGAAAAGCGCGGCGTACTTCACCGATGGAGACACAATCGGCCCCGGCGCCGAGCTTGGCGAAATGACGGACCACGCTTAGGTTGGAATTGGCCTTGACGGCAAAAGCCAGTAGTGCTTTGCGTCCCCGAAATGCACCCTTCAATGCTTCATACTGTTTCGTCATATAATCGAGGTCATAGACATAAAGAGGCGTTTGGTATCTGTCTGCTAGCTCTTTGAAATTCATCGTTTCTGTTCCTTGATCCGGGGGCATGATGCGTTCAGGCGCCCAGGCATTTAATTGAGGGGATTTTAGCAAAATGGTGCTTATGAAGAGTAAAAAAAAGTTTAAAGCCGACTTCCGTCTCCGAAAGAGCCGAAACCCGTTAAATTCCGGTCATCGAAATTATTTGCTCTGTTCTCTTGCCAGGTTGGTTTTGCGCCTCGATGGCGTGGAGTAGCGGCGCCACTGCCAGACAGCCCCGCCAAAGAGCAGCAAAATAGGAAAGACGATGCCCAATTCGCTGGCGATCGCCTTGTTAAACGAGAGCTCGGAGAGAATGAAGAGTATGGACCAGGTCAGCAAAGAGGCCAGAATAGCCCCGAAACTAAAAAGGCTGATGTTCAAAAAGCGCTGGGAGACCGGCACAAAAAAGAAGATAATGGTAATCAGACAGGGGACAAAGAACGGGCTCAAAAAGGTCTTGTATAGGGCACTTTTAATGCGGTCGACATTGACATTTTGATCCGTCAGCAGAAACAGCGCATCGACCGCATCCATAATGGTGTAATTGACCTTCCCTTCATAGACCTGATCCAGGATTTTCGGTTTGAAGCCTTTCAGGAGCGAAAGGTCTTCTTTCTCTTCGATGACAATACCCTTGCCGTCAAAGGCGATATGGTCCGGTTTTCGCATCAAATGCCCTTTCGGCACACGCCAATACCCGTCCTGATAGTAGGCGCTTTGGGCGACCACCAGCTCTTTCAGATTGCTCTCTTCGATCTGAAAGACGCGCACATCTGTTGCGCGCTGCTGAAGGGGGTAGAGTTTTCCAAAAAAGATATATTTGTTCTCAAACGTAAAAAAGAGGTTGGAAGTGGGTTGGATATAGCTCGAACTCTTTTCGATATTGCTCGCATACTCATTGGCTCTGGCAAATACCGACGTTGCATGCAGGGCGATATAAAAAAGAGTAGCAATAACCGAAACAGCCACAAAAGGTTTCAGGACATCGTTTTTGGAATAGCCCAGGGAGTAAAACGCCACCAGGGCATTTGAGCGTATCAGCAGCACCTTGGTCGCGATCATACCGAAGATCAGGGAGAGCGGCAGCAGCATATCAACGGCATAAAAGATCTTGTAGACAAGATAGATCAGTACCAGGTTGGCGGAATTAGGCAGATTGGAGCTGTTCTCCATGTAGTCGAAGCCGACCATGAAAGTACTCAGCGCTGCCAGGATTATAATAAAGTATTTGATGTAATGAAAAGCGATATAACGTAAAGCTAACAAGGGGAGGCTTCCTTTACAAAAGTAATACCAGATTTTATCCAATATAGCTAAATAAAGGGCTTCCTAAGAGCGCTCTTGATCAAGCGATGGGCGCATTCGCTTTATTCGGAACTTTTTTGATCGA
This sequence comes from uncultured Campylobacterales bacterium, assembly GCA_964575205.1. Lineage (GTDB taxonomy): Bacteria > Campylobacterota > Campylobacteria > Campylobacterales > Sulfurimonadaceae > Sulfonitrofixus. Next base: position 12,953 of record CAZNQJ010000004.1, read on the forward strand.
AAATCGCGAGGCAACCTCTTCCCATGACTCATTTTTCCACAAGGCCTCGATCGCATCGGCTGTCTGCGAGATCTGCGCTCTCAGCATCTCAAGCTGCGACGCATCATATTTGCCGAGTACATAAGCGGTGACCTCGCCCTTGTGTTCCGGACGGCCTATCCCCATGCGCACGTGAAGATACGCTTTGCCGATACAGGCATCTGTCGACTTAAGACCGTTATGGCCGCCGTGACCGCCGCCGACCTTAAAACGGAGCGCACCGAAAGGAAGGTCAAGATCATCATGGATGACAACAACATCATCAATCTTATAAAACTTCTTTACCGTGGCAATGGAACGGCCTGAAAGGTTCATAAAAGTGGTGGGTTTGAGTAAAAAATGTTCTTTGACTTTGAAGAGTTCGCCTTCGAATGCGGCTTTGCTGAGAGTGTCATGCGGATGGCGTAAGAGGAGTTCATCAATGACCATGAACCCGACATTGTGCCGGGTACTGGCATAGGCCGAACCGGGGTTTCCTAGTCCGACAATAAGCAAATTATTTCGCTTTGATCATACTTAGGACAGAGACACGGTCACTATCGGTAAACGTTACATCTGCGATAGCAGCAAGGTCACGGATAAGTACGGAATCGCCAAGATCAAGCGGTGCAACATTGACTTCTAGTGCATTCGGCACATTCTCAATGGCCGCTTTGACCGGAACACGTTTTTTAGCAATGTACAACATCGCCTTGTTCTTAAGACCTACTGGTGAACCTACAGGAACAACCGGTACATGGTATTTTGCCACAACACCCGGCTGTGCAACCATAAGGTCAACATGAAGAAGGTTTCCTGTTACTGGCTGAGACTCATAAGCCTGCGCAACAACATTCATCTCTTTGCCACCCACTTTAATAGCGAATGCCAAAGTATCTTTATTACGAACAGTACGGATATACTCATTCATTTTGAATGCGGCATGAATATTTTCAAGCCCTTTTCCGTAAATATTCGCAATTAGATAACCATCACGGCGCAGTGCTTTTGTACCACGTTTACCGATACTCTCTCTAACAATACCTTCTAACATAGTTAGTCCTTTAAATAAAATAGGGCGAATTATACTTAAAAA
>CAZNQJ010000005.1:0-13764 GCA_964575205.1 uncultured Campylobacterales bacterium
CGCATGGGCAGAGAAGCCGTTGATGGTATAGACCTGCGCCTTGGTAATGATCTCTTCGCCGTAGATCCGGACAAATTCCGCCCCGTCGATGATGCGGCGTCCGAGCGTACCTTCAACCTGGAATCCTACGAAGATAACGGCGTTTTTAGGGTTCCAGAGACGGTTTTTGAGGTGGTGCATGATGCGCCCGCCGGTGCACATACCGCTGCCGGCAATGATGATGGCCCTCTCTTCGATCTTGTTGATCTCCATGGACTCCTCTCTTGCTGACGTCGTTTCGAGCCAACGGAATGAAAAAGGGTCCTCGCCGACGGCGGCCTGCCACTCAACCTCGTCGCTGAGTTGGAGCGGGTACTTGTTATAGAGTTCGGTCGCTTTGATCGCCAGAGGGCTGTCAAGGAAAACGCGGCACTTCGGCAGCTCTCCGTCTTCGAACATCTCGCGCAGAAGCCAGAGGATCTCCTGCGTACGCTCCAGCGCAAAGGAGGGGATCAGTACGTTTCCGTCTTGTTCAAGGGTCTCGGTGACGGCTTTTTTGAACTCGTCGACACTCTCGCGCAGCGGTTTGTGGTTGCGGTCGCCGTAGGTCGATTCGATAAAAAGCGCATCGGTTTTATCAACCGTATCGGCGCTGTCGATGATCAGCCGGTGGGGGCTGCCGAGATCGCCCGAAAAAACCATGCGTTTGGGAGTATCTTCCTCATGGTAGTCGATGATGACGAAAGCGCTTCCCATAATATGGCCCGCATTGCCCAGGGAGACCCTGATGTGCTGGCGCAGCTTATGGTGTTCGAAGTACTCAAGCGTACGCCATTTTTTTGCAAAGAGCTGCTGGACATGCTCCTCGGTATAGAGCGGTTCGGAAACACTCTCTTCATTACCGTGGCGGCGCGCCTTTTTTTTCAAAGTCCGGTACTCCTCTTCGAGTATTCTGGCGCTGTCGAGCAGCATGATCTTGGCGATATCATGGGTGGGTTGTGTGGCAATGATCTCGCCGTTAAAACCCTCTTTGATAAGCTTCGCGACCCTTCCGATATGGTCGAGATGGGCATGGGTCAGGACGAGGTAGTGGATTTTGGCCGGATCGAACCCGAAGGGTGCATAGTTGTTTGCGCTGCCGCCGTCGCCCTGGAACATGCCGCAGTCGATCAGCATCTGTACGGAACCGATCTTGACAAGGTGGCATGAGCCCGTCACCGTCTGGGCTGCGCCGTATGAGGTTACCTTTGCCATCGTTACTCCTTTATTTCAGTGTTTCAGAGGGCATCTGTTTAACGTAAAGATCCAGCTGCGGGAACGGGATCTGGATGCCGTGCTTATAGAGTGCATTGTAGATCAGGATCATAAAATCGGACCTTAATGCGTTCGGACGCAGAGCATTGAGCCACTCGACCCAGACGAGCAGCTCAAAATCCACGCTGCTGCTGTTCATTGCGACCATCCACACTTCGGGCTGCTTGGTCTCATCATCCTTGATGTAGGTCAGACGGCTCTGCGCAAGCTCTTCGAGGATTACCTGCTTGACATCTTCCACCTTGGTGCCGTAAGCGACGCCGAAAGGGATATGGAGGCGCCTCGAGAGGTCCTCCAGCGTCCAGTTGACGACATTGTTCTGGATGAAGGATGAGTTGGGGACCACGATATCGATATTGTCAAAGGTCTTGATCGTGGTCGAACGGATGCGCATGTCGGTCACCCTGCCGCGGAGCGTATCGCTGAGTTCGATCGTATCGCCGATGCGGATCGTACGTTCAAACATCAGTATGATACCCGCAATAAAATTGGAGACGACGGTCTGAAGGCCGAAACCGATACCGATGGAGAGGGCCCCCGCGATCAGCGAGATGGAGCTCATGTCGATACCGATACTGCCCAGGGCGATGATAAAGGTGACGATGATGATCAGATAGTAGCCGATGTTGGAGGCCAGCCGGATCGACATCTGGCTCATGTCCGGCCACCGCTTGCCTGCACGGGCTATCCACCGCTTGTAGAACCGTCCGGCAATAATGCCTAATGTGACCAGAATAAGGGCTTTAAGCAGACTTAGCAGACTGATGGGCTGCTCGTTAAAGGTAAAGATCGGCGCGGTGAAAAAATCTTTCAAGGTCGTCAACATCGCATTGCTCTGATACTGCGTCGCGCCGAGGAAGAGTTTAGCCGAACCGAACACTTTCCTGGCGATCTCTCTGAGGATATCGAGCTGCTGCCTGTAGCGGGGCTGCTCCTCGACCGAGATCTCCGTTGTAACGGCCTCTATTTCGTCGAGCAGTATAAAAAAATCCCGGCTCTCTTTCTGCTTCAACATGCAGAGGGCTTGCTGTACCTCAAAGGCGATCTTCTGCCTCAGGGAGTGCTGGTACTGCGCCTCGGTATTGCTGATCTTCTGCTGAATCTGCTCCGTTTTGGCGCTCTCTTCGATCACCGCTTTTTTCAGATCTATCTGCAGAGCGGCCTTCTGTTGGAAGTGCTGTCCGATCGCTTTATCGCTGCGCAGTACCCCCTGCTCAATCGTTTTGAGCGCATCACATTGCAGCAGGGAGAGCTTGCTGACAAGAAGCGTCATGATCTCCTGCTCGTACTTCTGCAGCAGTGTCAATTTCGCTTCCAGGTTTTTCTGCTGAAGCTTGTAATAGGCATATTGAAGCTGATAGGAGAGCAGCTTCGGCTTCTCTTCTTCAGTGATGTGCTCTATTGTCTGTTTCAGGGAAGCCAGTTTGGCATCGATCTCCGGGAGCATCCCGCGCTGCTGTAGTTTCAGGCGCAGGGTTGCCGCGGCGTCAATGCCGCGGTAGTAGTGCTCCGGGGTGATGGCGCTGCCTGAAAACGGCTGAAGATCATAGCGCTCGATCTGCGGGGTCTGCGAGGAGGCGCTGCGCACCCTTGCCAGGTAGAGCTTCTCCTCCTGTACTGTCTCTTTTGAGCCCTGGCCGTTTTGTGCCGCGGCATCTATCTCTTTTTGCACCTGCTGATAATAGGCTTCACGCTTTGTGCCTTCATACAGGTCGGTATCGACATCAGCCGTCCAGGCGGCCGCCGTTAGGAATACAATCAATATAAGCAGTCGCATACGTTCACCTCAGAAAAAAGATTGTCATAACGGGCAGCGGATCAGAAAATCGACATGCCCGTTTTGGTCGTAAAGAGCTCCAGGGCCAGCGTTCCCAGCAGTGAGTTCCCCTGGGCATTGAGACCGGGCGACCAGACGGCGAGGCCCATCAGTTTGGGGATCACCGCCACGATACCGCCGCCGACGCCGCTTTTTCCGGGAAGTCCGACATGAAAGGCAAAGTCCCCGGAGGCGTCGTAATGGCCGCAGGTGAGCATGACGGCGTTGATGCGCTTGGCCTGCTGCGGCGTGATGTGGACGGTACCGGTGATGGGGTCGACCCCGTGGTTGGCCAGGTAGAGCATCGCCCGCGAAAGCATCTTGGTGTTCATCTCGACGGCGCAGTGGTCGAAATAGGTCTGGACGACTGTTTCAACATCATTGTCGAGGTTGCCGAAACTTTTCATCAGGTTGGCCAGCGCCATGTTCCGGTAGCCGTGCTCCATCTCGGAGGCGGCAACTATCTTGTTCGAGCTGATGGACGGCTCGTCCGCGATGGAGCGGATAAAGGCGAGAATCTCATGCTGCGTGTTGCCGTCATTGCCGTAATGGCTCAAGAGGGCATCGGTGACGTTGATGGCACCGGCATTGATAAAGGGGTTTCGGGGGATGCCGTGTTCGTACTCGAGCTGCACCAGCGAATTGAAAGGGTTGCCGGAAGGTTCGCGGCCGATGCGTTTGTACATGTCGGTGCTGTAGAATTTTAACGCCAGCGTAAAGGTAAAGACTTTTGAGATGCTCTGAATAGAGAAAAGTGTCTCCGCATCGCCGACACTGTACTGCGTTCCGTCAAAAAGGGTCAGAGAGATGCCGAACTGCTTCGGATCAACCCCGGCAAGCGCCGGAATATAATCGGCGACCTTCCCGCTGCCGAGAAGGGGAGCGACCTCCTCTGCGATCTCTTCCAGAATCGATTGGTAATCCATCTTAGCCATCCTCGCTTTTTTTATCTGCTGTTCGTACAACATTCACATTTAACGCTTATTTTAGTATATCATTCAGAGATTTCCCTTGAAAAAGTGCAGCAGCCCTTCGAGCATGAACCGTACCGCGATCGCCGCCAGGATCAACCCCATGATCCTGGTGGCGATATTGAGTCCGGTTCTGCCAAGCTTGTTGCCGATCGGCTCTGAAAGCATCAGGACGGGCCATATGATGAGGACAACGAAGAGGATGATAACGCCGAGAGCGATCTTGTCGACGATATGGGGCATCGATGTCGAGAAGAGGATCACGGTACTGATGGAACCGGGCCCCGCCAGCAGGGGAATAGCCAGAGGTACGACGGAGACATCCTCTTTTTCCACCGCTTCGCTCTGTTCATAGGCGTTCGTCTTGACGGTGGATGTTCTGGCCTGAAGCATATGGACGGCCATAAGCAGCAGCAGTATGCCGCCGGCAATACGGAAAGAGTCGATATCGATCCCGAAAAACTCGAGCAGGTAGGTGCCGCTAAAAGCGCTCAGCATCAGTATCAGCGCAACGGCTGCCACGGTTCTTTTGATCGTGACCTTCTTCTGATCAGGCTCCTGGTCTGCCGTTACCGCCAGGAAGATCGGGATGACGCCGAGCGGGTTGAGAACAGAGATCAGGGTAACAAAAACATGCACCAGGAGTGCGTAATCCAACATCTGTCTTCCTTATTTTGAAAAATTATAGCACACAAAACAGCGAGCATGCCGGAAGGGCTATCCCGTCAAGGGCGATACGGCTGAAATATCCGCTTGCGCGGCTATCTGCTATAATAATCCATCTCTTTCATACAGGAATCCAGCCATGATAAGAAAAGTCGGACTTGCACCGGGTACGGCCATCTACACGGGCGATGTTGCCCTGAACGATCCGAAGATGATGACGGTCCTGTATGATTCAAAACATGCCGAGATCAATGAGTACCACTCCTACAACGAGGTTGAAGAGGCCTATGCCGAAATAGGAAGCGAGACAAAGTCCTGGATCCATATCGAGCCCATCAGCGATCAGGAGGCGATAGCCAGGCTATGCGACCTGTTCGGGATGCACTCACTGGTGGCCGAGGATGTGCTCTCGGTGAACCATCGGCCCAAAGCGGAGGACCACGATGACTACCTCTTCATCATCGTCAAATACGCCCATTATGAAGAGGGGGAGCTGAATTTCTACCAGATCTCGTTTGTGCTCAAAGCGCATCAGCTCATCAGTTTTGCCGACTGCTCGCCCGGGCGTTTCGATGTGATCAAAAAGCGCTTTGAGAAGGCGGACTCGCGTATCCGAAAAGAGGAGAGCCAGTACCTGCTCTTTGCGCTGATCGATTTTATCGTCGACCACTATTTTATGGTGCTCGAAAGCATCGGTGACGAGATAGAAGAGCTTGAAGATGAGATTCTCTACAACCCCACAAAAGAGAGTATCGAAAATGTCCATATGCTCAAACGCGCGCTGATCGAGCTGAAAAAAGCGGTCTGGCCCATGCGTGAGGTGATCAACATGCTGATGCGCTCCGATGCGATCAAGCCGGAGTACCAGATCTACTACAAAGATGTCTACGACCACATCATCGACATCATCGACATTATCGAAGGCTACAGAGAAACGGTCTCCAGTTTTCTGGATATCTACCTCTCGACCCTGAGCAACCGCATGAACGAGATCATGAAGACCCTCTCCATCATCGGTACCATCTTTATTCCGCTCTCGTTTCTGACCGGCTATTTCGGCATGAATTTCAAATATGAGACGGTGCTTCAGTCTGAAAACGGCTACATGTGGTCCAACCTGCTGATGATCTCGATACCGGTAGGGCTGCTTGTCTATTTCAGGTTTCGAAAATGGTTTTGACAGCAGGGTTAAGCTAGACCTTTGGCTACGCGCTTTCGCCATTTATAGAACTCGTGGCTGACAAAGAGGATAATCGGGAAGGGCAGGAGTATCCAGAGTTCGCTGGGCGGTATGTACGCCGTATGAAACACTTTCTGCACCGGTTCCAGCCCCAGCAGCATCCAGATCCAGAGAAATTCCATCACCATGGCGCCGATAAGCAGCCGGTTGCTCGTCCAGCCGACGCTCCAGGCCGAGAACTCCCAGCTGCGCATCGTCCAGACGTTGACCAGCTGGCAGCTGACGGCGCCCAGCAGGGTCATCGTCATCGCCTGCGAATGCAGCAACGGGTCGTGAAGGTCTACCGTACCGTAGTGCCAGCCGTGTAGCAGCAGAAAGCTGATGAACGCGACCATGGCCGCGGCCGCTTCGATGATGCCGATAAAGAAGTAGCCCCGTTTGAACACCTCCCAGTCGAGGATCTTCTCACTGCTGCCTACCGGCGGCCGCTTCATGATGTTCTTTTCCGGCTTTTCGCTTCCGAGCGCCAGTCCGGGAAGCATATCGCTCCCCAGGTCGATGGAGAGGATCTGGATCACGGAGAGGGGCATCGGAATCTTGAAAAAGAACTGCAGGATATAGGGGACGATCTCGGGCACGTTGGACGAAAGAATATAGGTGACGAACTTTTTGATATTGAAGTAGACGGTGCGCCCCTCTTCGATCGCGGCGACGATCGAGTTGAAGTTGTCATCGATCAGGATCATGTCGGCCGCCTCTTTGGCGACATCGGTCCCCGTTCTGCCCATTGCGATGCCGATATCGGCCCGTTTGAGTGCGGGGGCGTCATTGACCCCGTCGCCGGTCATCGCCACGATCTCGCCGCACTTTTGCAGCGCCGTGGCGATCTTGAGTTTCTGGTTGCTCGCCATGCGGGCAAAAAGAAGGGTCTCGCTCTGGAGCCGCTTCTCCAGGGCCTCCTCGCTTAGGAGGGCCACTTCGGGCCCTGTCAGCACGGCATCATAATCGAGACCGATCTTTTTGGCGATGGCCTCCGCCGTTTTGGGGTTGTCCCCGGTGATCATCATGGTGCGGATGCCGGCTTCCCTGCAGAGGGCCAGGGCGTCCTTGATCTCCGCTCTGGGCAGGTCCATGATGGCGACAAGGCCCAGGAGGGTCAGCCCCTCCTCCTGCGTGGCACGGTTTTCGGCGATCGCCAGAACACGGTAGGCCTGATCTTCGTACTTTTCGGCACTCTGCTGCAGGCGTTTTCTGTTCGCTTCGTCAAAGGGTCTGACTTCACCGTCGCTGTCGACAAAATGGGTGGAGCGTGCAAAGATGACCTCGGCCGCCCCTTTGGCATAAAGCAGCTCTTCACCGGAGCGCACACAGACGGTGGACATCATCTTTCTCTCGCTGGTGAAGGGTGTCTCGCCGCTTTTTTCACAGGCGGTGATGTCGATATGCGCTTTTTTGGCGGCCGCAACGATGGCAAGTTCCGTCGGGTCACCGAAGAGCTTCTCCTCTTCGATCTGCGCGCGGCAGTTTAGCGCGCCGGCAAGCAGAAGCGCATCGAGACGTGAACGGGCACTTTCGTTGCTGCTCTGGAAGCTGAACTCCCCTTCGGTGGCGTACCCTTCGCCGCTGACGGTGACCTCTTCGCCGCCGGAGAGCGTCAGCTCTTTAAGCGTCATCTCATTGCGGGTCAGGGTCCCCGTCTTGTCGGTACAGATAACGGTGACACTTCCCAGCGTCTGTACCGAATCGAGGTTTTTGATCAGCGCATTGCGCCGTGCCATACGCTGGGAGGCGAGGGAGAGGGAGAGGGTGATCGTCGGCAGGAGCCCCTCGGGGACATTGGCCACGATCAGCGAAAGGGCGAAGATGGCGGCCATCAGGAGGCCCTGATCGGAGAAGAGTCCCAGCAGAAAAAAGACCACGCCCATGGCCAGGGCGATCAGGGTGAGGATATGGGTGATATTGATCACCTCTTTCTGCATCGGCGTCAGGGTCTTCTGGACATTTTTGGTCAGTGTCGCGATCTTTCCGAACTCCGTCGCCTGCCCCGTGGCAATGACGACGGCCCGCCCGCTGCCGGAGACGACAGCCGTCCCTGCAAAGACCATGTTCTTGGCATCCAGTGCCCTTGTGGCACTGCTCTTGTCTTCGAGCTCCCGTTTGGAGGGCCTTGACTCGCCGTTAAGGGCGGAGGTGTTGATATAGAGGGTTGTCTGTTCGGTGAGGACGGCATCGGCAGCGATCTTGTCGCCTTCTTCGAGGAGGATGATGTCTCCCGGCACCAGCCCTTTGGCATCGATGGTCTGCGTACTTCCGTCGCGCAGGAGCGTGACCATCGTCGGCATGAGCTTAAGCAGGGCTTCCATCGCTTTATCGGCTCTGTACTCCTGCCAGAAAGTGAAGGTGGCATTGATGATAACGGCAACGACAATGGCATACCCGAGTATATCGTTGCCCTGGTCGGGGACATAATGGTCGGCTACAAAGGCCAGAAATGCGGCAACCTCCAGCAAGACGGCGAAAAACTGGACATACTGTCTGAAGTACTCTTTCAGATAGCTCTTCTTGGGACCGGTTTCGATCTCATTGAACCCGAAATCCGTCAGACGGCGTTCGGCCTCTTTTGCGCCCAGCCCCTCTTCTTTGGTATGGAACTCCCGGTAGAGCTCCTCTCTGCCCAGTCTGAAAGCTTCCATCTCTACATCTCTTTCGGGTAGTAGGCGATGGTGTTGACGGAGGCTTCGCGCATCAGCTTCTCTATGGGCATCTCCCAGTCGAAGATAGAGGTTACGGAGAGGCGTCTGGCACCGACGATGACGAGCTGTGCCGTGGATTTGGCGATATGGGTGAGAATACTTTCGGCCTCATTTTCGGTAAAAGCATGTTCGATATGGAGGGTAAAGGGCATCAAGTGTGCAAGCTTCAGATAGTGCCTGAGGTTGTAGTTGATGAGGCCGAGCCGCGCTCTGGCCGCATGCATGTCTGTGGCGGATAGCGCCCATCTGGACATGCTCGAAACCGAGTAGATCTCTCCGTCAGCCCGGTAGGCAGAGGCCAGAGAGGCAAAAAAGGCGAATTTTTTGACCGAGAGTTTATCCGCTTTGATAGAGAGTATCATCGTGTCGATATCCACAATGGCGTTGATGTTGACGATGCGTACGATGGCGATATCGAGATTGAGGCCCATCTTGGTCAATGCTTCGCTGAAGGAGCCGCTGATAAAGCTTTTGTGCTTGCGCGTACTGCAGAAGATCACATCGGCATAGACACCCGAGAGATAGTTCCGTATCGCTTTTTTAGGCGCTCCCTGCAGGAAAACAGCTTCGGTCTCAACCTCCTTGGCAAGGGCCTGCGTCGTGATACGTTCGATACTGGCCCGGACGTCGTTGAGGTCGTCTTTATCGTTTTCTATGTGGAGAAGCAGTAGCGAAAGGCCCTGGCCCTGTGCATACTTAAGGGCGCAAAATGCCATGCTCTCTGCTGTTATGGTACCGTTGATCGCAGCAATCACTTTCATAGTAGCTCTCCCAATGCCATGATCATAGCATCTATTCCATTGTTGATTATTCTAGCATAAAATCGTTGGGCGGGTGCATACTTCGATATGGCAGCGGCATTCCCGAGAGGAGTCCTTTTGGCTATACTTCCGTAGGTCTATCCGTCATCAAAGATCGCAATAAAACCGTATCGGAGCAGTAAGAGGATGAGTTCAAATATCTTGTGGAGTATAGCAGCCGCCGTTACCGCCTATGCCGGCTACCGGCTTTTCAAACGCATTTTGGAGAAGATGGCGCGACGAAAGGGTGTCGCCGAAAAAAGACTCTTTTATATTGAAAAAGTCTTCGAGGTACTTTTTGTCGTTGCCGCGCTGATCGTCATCGCTTTCGTCTGGAGCGTCGATATCAAGGGTATTTCCGTTGTTGCCTCATCGGTATTCGCTATCATCGGCGTGGCAATGTTCGCGCAGTGGTCAATACTCAGCAATGTGACGGCAAGTATTATCATCTTTTTCACCTTTCCGGCAAGAATCGGCGATAAAATAAGAATTGTCGACGGCGAAAACAGTATAGAGGGGACGATTCAGGAGATCTCGCTTTTTCAGACCGAACTTATAGACAGTGAGGGCCATACCGTCTTATATCCGAACAATCTGTTGCTGCAAAAACCCGTGGTAAAGCTTCGACTTGCGGGGAATTGATATTGACGGAGAGCCTTCCCGGAAAGGGGCGGCTGCCGTTGTGAGAAGGGAAAGGGTCTCGCTAAAGAAAAAGAGATCTTCTTATAGCGGGACCATCAGTTTTCCGGTACCTGCTCCGGCACCTCGCCTTGTGCAATAGAGAGGCATTTTTCATGTGCTTCGTCACACTGCGTATAACACTTGTCTGAATTCTCTTCAGCCGCGTCGCATTTAGCCAAACAGGCATCATAAACAGTATCGCACTGGACAGCCGCATCGACTTCTTCTGCCGCCAAGGGGCTTAAAAACAGTGCTGCCACCATCAGGGCTTTTAGCAGTTGCATAAATTTCATTTAACCAGGTCTCCGTTTTAAATTGATTTTGTACGCATTGTTGTCATAAGCAGTCAAGCATCTCTATGCCGGAAACGGCATACGTCTTCTACCCGCGAAAATATTATACTCCCAAAGAAATCGTTTTCCGCTAAAATCCCTGCATCAGTGCAAAACGGATTTTGTTCCTCTGTATATATGTGCTAAAATGGGTTTCGGCGGGGGCGCCATCGTCGATTTACTCTAGTTTGCTGAATGATGTTCCGGCCGCACCGCTACGGAACAGCACTCTATTGTGTGTCTATTGTCGATGCGCAAATGATCTGAAAAAGGTGTATAATTTCTTACTCAAACTGATGGCCATCTTTTTGAAAGAAAAGCCCTTGAGTCATTATGAAATGTTGTTCGGTTTTCGGCTGTGTCTGGTAAACGATACCAGACGTTTTCTCTAGCAATTACAGATTGCTAGCTATTACCTTTAATAGAGGATCCAATGCAAATTTCTGATGTTAGATTGGAAATGGAGATGGGCGGCGTTGATAAGGCAGATATTGCCGAAATCATGGACCTTTGCGAAAGCAAAGGGTTGAACAGTGAAATGATAGATGATGAACTTATTAAACGGGGTTATGAAAAGATCTTCACGGTAGATTATGATGCGTATGATGATTACGACGACTGGGAAGATGACGATGGTTATGCGCCGGTTGAAAAATTTCCGCATAAACATCATTTCAGCGAATAGATAAAGAGGTATTATGGAAAACAGACAACTTGTCCGCGCCTATTATGAGATGTGGAACGATCATGATTTTTCAAAAGCAGATGGGCTGCTGGATCCTGACGTTCGTTTTCGCGGCTCCCTGGACATTGTCGCAAACGGTATCGAAGGATTTAAAGAGTATGCAGAGATGCTTATCAAAGCATTTCCCAACCTTTACCATGCCGTTGAAATCGAGGTGCATGAGAACAATGCGGCAGCCGCCTATGTGACCTACTCCGGTACCCACGAGGGAGCGCTGCTCGGTTACGAAGCGACAGGCAACCGCATCAGCTACTCCGGTGCCTCGTTTTTCCACTTTAAAGACGGAAAGATCAAGAATATCAATGTTCTGGGCGATCTGAACGCCCTGCACAAACAACTCAGCAAATCCTGAAAAGGGCGGGGCGTTTCCGGAAAGGAGCGCCTCTCTTTGAAATTTAGCGCTGCTAAAGCCGCAGACCTGCACGTAAATACCCTTCCCCATATTTCAACGAATTATTATAAAATAGAGCTCTTTTGACCTGCGGCACTGCCGGAAAGCGCTAAGCTGATACTGTTAAGCTATTCAGTGCCGAAGAGAAGAGAGAAGCCGGCGGTTGACGGTGTGAGGAGAAGAGATGACGATCGGTTGCAAAGTGGGCGATATTACCCAGGAAGAGGTCTGTGCTGTTGTCAATGCGGCCAACTCATCACTGCTCGGCGGCGGCGGTGTGGACGGGGCGATTCACGCGAGAGGCGGGCCCGAGATTTTGAAGGCGTGCCGAAAAATACGCGAGAACGACTATCCCGGCGGGCTGCCGGCAGGCGAGGCCGTGGTGACGACGGCGGGAGAGATGAAGGCCCGATATGTCATCCACACGGTCGGTCCCGTCTACCCGCAATGCCGAGACGACTGTGAAAGAGTTCTGAGCAACGCCTATGCCAATTCGATGCGAAGAGCGCTTGAACTGGGGTGCGAATCGATCGCTTTCCCTGCCATATCGACGGGCATTTACGGCTACCCGCAGGCGGAGGCGGCGAAGATCGCCTACCGTGCGGTCAAAGCGTTCGACTCCGAGAAGATCGCGGTCTTTTTCATATTTCACTCCGCTGACGCCCTAAAGATCTTCCGTGACGCGGTGCAAGGGTGTTAAAACAGTAAAAAAGAGCAGTGAGAACCGGCAGGAAAGCGTCGGCTCTTTCTGCTATACTCCAAAATCAAACCACAGAAAGTGAAAATGAATGAACCTTTTATCCAAAAATGCCCCGCTGGAAGAGTCGATTGCGAAGATGAAAGCTGTCCTGGCCGATGTCGGCTGCGAAATGACCTTTTCGCAGCAAAAGCATCCGCTGGCGCACTGCTACTCTGTGAACCTCGCTTCGGCCGAGGCGCCGAGGCACATCTACTCGAACGGAAAGGGGATCGTCTCCGATGCCTCGGTCGCGAGCGCCCTGGGCGAGTATATCGAACGGCTCCAGACGAACAATTTCTTTATCGACTTCCACCTGCCGCAGCGGAAATATTTCCCCGACGAGGTCGCGTTCGACTTCGGCGGCGCCTACCTGAACGATGAACTGCGCAGCGTGTATGACCCTGACGGCGAGCTCTGCGACGAGGACCTCGTCGATTACAACAGCGACTATACGGACAAAGTCGTTGCGCTGCCTTTTACAAAGCACTCGGACGGGGAGACGGTCCATATACCGCTTAATATCCTGAGCAATCTCTATGTCAGCAACGGCCTGGCGACGGGAAATACCCCTCTTGAAGCCCAGGTGCAGGCGCTTAGCGAGATCTTTGAGCGTTATGCCAAGATAGAGATCATCAAAAACGGCTATGCGCTTCCTGCCTTTCCGGACGAGGTGATCCAGTCATTTGAACGGCTTTACCGTGACGTTCAGGCGCTTCGGGCGCTGGGCTACATCGTGGAGCTCCTTGATGCCTCGCTCGGGGGAAGATTCCCGGTCACCGCTATCTCGCTGATCAACCCGCAGAACGCTTCGCTCTTCGTCTCGTTCGGTGCCCATCCTATTCTTGAGGTCTCGCTCGAGCGGACGATGACGGAGCTGATGCAGGGGCGCGGCCTGGAAAACCTCGATGCCTTTGAGGTGCCGACCTTTGACATGAGCCTCGTCTCGGACAGTTTCAACCTTGAGTCCCACTTTATCGACTCCAACGGAAAGCTGGGGTTCGGGTTTCTGCGTTCGCTGAAAAGTTTTGACTATGCGCCGTGGAACTATACGGGCGAGGGGAGCGAGGCGGAGTATGATTTTCTTCTTGCTATCGTTAAAGAGATGGACAGAGAGATCTATCTGCGCGAATACAGCTACCTCGGCTTCTACTCCTGCCAGATGATCGTTCCGGGCATCTCCGAAGTCTACCCGATAGAGGACATGGCCTATAACAACAAAAACAGCGGCAAGTGGATCCGCGATATGGTGCTCCGTTTCGAGGCGTATGACCCGGAGGAGATCATGGAGACCATTGACGCGCTTGATGATTCGATCAATGTCGAAAAATATATCGGGGTCATCTTCGAGAACAACTTCACGCTGGCCGAACTCAAGGCGCAGATGCACCTGCTGCTCA
>CAZNQJ010000006.1:0-13732 GCA_964575205.1 uncultured Campylobacterales bacterium
AGTGTAGCGTATGCCGCCGGTGGGCAGCGGCACAAGAGGAGTAGGGGATTAGACGTTGAATCTGAAGTGCATAACATCGCCGTCATTGACGATGTACTCTTTGCCTTCGAGACGCATCTTGCCGGCATCTTTGGCGCCCGCTTCGCCGCCATAGGCGATGAAGTCCGCGTAGGCGATCACCTCGGCGCGGATGAACCCTTTTTCAAAGTCATTATGGATGACGGCGGCCGCTTTCGGTGCCGTCGTGTTTTTACGGATCGTCCAGGCACGGACCTCTTTGACACCGGCGGTGAAGTAGCTCATCAGGCCGAGTTTGTCGAAGCCTTTCTGGATGATCTGTGCGAGACCCGACTCCTCGACACCCATATCCTCCAGAAAAGCGGCTGCTTCATCATCGTCCATACCGATCAGCTCCTCTTCGAACTTGGCGCAGAGTTTGATCACTTCGCAGTTGTTGGCTTCAGCGTGCGCTTTGACGGCGGTAAGATACTCGTTGTCTTCGGTAAGACCGGCTTCATCGACGTTGGCGCCGTACATGATCTCTTTTGCGGTCAGAAGGCGCAGGTCCTGGTTGAGCTGTATAAACTCTTCACTCTTGACCTCGGGAAAGTTGCGCGCCAGGTTGCCGTCGGCCAGAAATTCTGCCAGACGCTCAGCCGCCTCCATCAGGCCCTGGGCGCTTTTGTCCACTCTTGCCTGTTTTTTAAGGCGTTCCACGCGGTTGCCCAAGGCTTCGATATCGGAAAGGATCAGTTCCGTCTCAATGATCTCGATATCGCGCAGAGGGTCGATGGAGCCCTCCGTATGAACGATGTTCTCATCTTCAAAACAGCGGACGATCTGCAGGATCACCTCGGTCTCGCGGATGTTTGAGAGAAACTTGTTGCCGAGCCCTTCGCCTTTGCTGGCACCCTTGACCAGACCCGCGATGTCGACGAAGTCGAGCGTGGAGTGCTGAATACGTTCCGGGTTGACGATCTTGGAGAGTTCGGCAAGGCGCTTGTCAGGTACAGGAACGACCGCTTTGTTCGGTTCAATGGTACAGAATGGGTAGTTGGCTGCCTCAGCGTTTTGCGCCTTTGTTAACGCATTAAAAGTGGTTGATTTTCCGACATTCGGCAGTCCGACGAGACCGATAGCTAAACCCATTGTGATTCCTTGCAGATTGTAAATATATTTAAGTAACGGATTTATACACTTATCTTGCTTCAAAATGGCGACTGCCCAGCGTCAACTTAATGGGTTGAAATTTTCGGTTGAAAGGAAGTGCCGTGAAAGTGAAGATGACGATCACACTGCCATGATGCAGAATCACTGTTTTGGGGAGAAACTTCTGCAGGGCTCGGAAATTGCGGTTTCGCTTCGGAAATTTTTAAAAACATCACGCCGGCATTTAACCGAATGGTCTGTTCACCAATGTATACTCGATCGCAAATGATCGACGTAGATCTGTTAACGCACTGTCAACCGGTAAGAATTCCGGTATAAAACACCGCATATTTCAGAACTATTCAATAGTACTTTTATGCTAGTATAGTCACTAATGAAACCAGTACTATTATTTTTTGTTTTTCTATTGATCCTATTGCTGCAGGCTGATGAAGCGGATTCCAACGGATCTTATGTCGAAGCGGCGTTGCTGAATCAAATAACGTCAAAATACAGACAACATGCGCAAAAAAGGTTTGATAATCTGCAGAAAACACTGGAGCGTGTCAAAAATGCCGATGAGATCAAAAAACTGTCTGCAGTAAACCGGTTTTACAATAGCGTGCCCTATGCCTCCGATCTCGAGGTCTACGGGGTAAAGAACTACTGGGCGACACCCTGGGAATTTCTGGGTAAAAACAGAGGCGACTGTGAGGATTATGCCATTGCCAAGTATTATGCGCTGCTCTATCTTGGCGTCAAGAGCGACAAACTTTTTTTCACCTATGTCAGATCCAGGAACTCTACCGTCCCGCATATGGTTTTGACCTACTTTAAAACACCCAGAAGCGAACCGCTTGTATTGGACAATGACAGCGAGAGGGTCATACCCGCATCAAAACGTACCGACCTGACACCGATCTACTACTTCAACGGCGATACACTTTATAAGGCAAGGAGTGATAATATCGGTCACAAAGTCGACCACCGATCCCACAAACAGTGGGAGATGCTGCAAGAGAATATGAAAAGGAAAAAAATATGACACTTTTTAGGCAGACGGCTGCTGTTCTTACCCTTTTAATGGTTGCCATTGTCGTCACTGTTTTAATGCTCAATTTTGCAAGCGCCAGCAGTGCAGCGGAAGACGAGCTGTATCAAGATGCAAAAAACACCGCTACCTCATTGAGCCTTTCACTCGCTTCGGCAGGCGGTGATAATGTGATGATGCAGACAATGATCGAGGCGAATTTTGACAGCGGGCGCTATCATCTGATACAACTGTTTGATGTTGACAACAAAATCATCTATCGGCAGATTCTGCCATCCGAGGACGTTGCTGTACCTGAATGGTTTTTATCGCTGATCAATATCGAAGCGCCTGTCGCCTCAGCAAATGTATTTACCGGATGGCAGCAGATAGGGATACTGCAGGTTCAAAGCGACAGCAGCCGCGTGGAGATGCGGCTTTATGAGATATTCAAAAACCTGATGCTCTCTTTCGGCTTTATCATGCTGTTCGGATTCGTGACGCTGTATGTACTTTTTCTGATTGTTCTCAGGCCGCTCGACAGGATTCGCGTGCAGGCAGAGTCGATCATTCACAATGAATTCATCATTCAGGAAAAGATACCGCGTACCTCCGAGTTCAGGGAGCTGGTTCTGGCTATCAATCAGATGGTACTTCGACTGAAAAATATTTTTATTGAAGCCAATAAAGAGATGCAGCGCCAAAAAGAGTCGGCCTATCTTGACCCGTTGACACAAATAAAAAACAGGAAATTTTTAACCGAAAACTTTGCCGACTACTTTACAAAAGAGACCAATTCGTATCAAGGGACGGTGCTGCTGCTGGAGCTCTACGGCGTTGACGTGGTGCAGATAGGCTATAAAGCCATGGAAACGCTTTTTGTGAAGACGGCAGCGATCTTGACACGAGAGACGGCAGGATTTGAAAACAGGATGCTGGTGCGACTGAATGAAACAGAGTTTTTTCTTTTTCTGCCGGGTATTTTGGGCGAAGATGCACTGGAAACAGCGAACAGGATCAGCAGTGATATTGAGAAAGAGATTGCCGCTTTAGGGATTGACGCAAAACAGACCGGCAGCGTGATCGGTCTGTATGAGAACAGTGAAAAATGCACCTTGTCGGAGCTGTTGGTGCGTGCAGACAGTGTGCTCGCCAAAGCGAAATTCGAATACCGCTCCGTTTACTTTAACCAGCCTGAACAGGGTTCTAAAATATTGGGAAAAGATGCATGGCGGCATCTTATCAACCGTGCTATTGATACCGGTTCATTTGATTTCAGGCTAAAAGAGGTCTTGGACAGCAGAACGGGAGTCCGACGCTATTATGCTATCGATGTCGTTATGCAGGCTGAAGACGGCAGCCGCTACCCTTATGACCACTTTATTCCGCCTACGACGCAGATAGGGCTCTGTTCGCGTATTCACCATAAAACCCTTGAAATGCTTTTTACAAAGCCTCCTCAGGCATTAATCGGCAAGGCCTGCAGCTTTAAACTGTCGATGAACAGTCTGGAACAGCAGGAGATGTATGAAGAGCTGTCGCTCTTTTTTGAAACCTATATAGCCCACTTGCCGTTCAAGATGATCATTGAGATTCCTGACAGAATCGCCGCCAAAAATTTAAACAAAATAGTCCAGTACAAAAAACTGTTTGAACGTTTCGGTGTCGATATTGCGCTGTATGACTTTATCGGCGAAAACGAGGACCATTATTACCTGGAAAAACTGCATCCGGTCTATATCAAGGGCGATATGGACTATTTTCTAAATCAAAGTGAGCAATCATTGTCGACGCTGAGACTTCTTACCGAGAGTATAGGCAGTATGATTATTGCAAACAATGTCACCAGTGATAAGGCGGTTCAAAAACTGAAGAAAATGGGGATCTTCCTGACAGAAGGGGAAAATGAGTTGGGTAATACTGCTGACTAGAGCGTTGTTTAATCGGCCTTCTGCCCCTAGTCTATGGGCAGAAGGCCGGCAGCAGGCGAAGCGGATGGACGCTCCATCAATTTTCTGCATAAATGCGGCAGCTGCTGAAACTTACTCCTGTGTCAGGGTTTGCAGAAAACTCACTGTCATGCGGATGCCCGCGCCGGTTGCGCCGTAACCGTAAACGTCCCACGGTTTCTCGGTATAGGCAGGTCCGGCGATATCGAAGTGCATCCACTTCTGCTTCATCTCGTCGGTGATGAAGTTGTCCAGAAATAGTGCCGCGGTAATCGCGCCGCCGTAAGGTATCGAGCTGATGTTGCAGACGTCGGCGATCTCGCTTTTTATCAGTTTTTTAAGATGGTCGTTAAACGGCAGTGATGCGACGAACTCGCCGGAATGTGATGACGCATTCAATATGTTGTGTTTAAGGTGGTTCGAGTGGCCCATCATCCCGGTCGTGTAGGGCCCGAGTGCGACGACACAGGCACCGGTAAGCGTCGCATAGTCAAAGAGATAGTCCGACTTCACCTTCTCCTGTGCATAGGAGAGGACATCGGCCAGGACTAGACGCCCCTCGGCGTCGGTGTTGCGCACTTCGATGGTGACGCCGTTACGGGCTCTAAGCACATCGTCAGGCTTGTAGGCAGAGCCGTCGATCACATTCTCCGCCGCACCGATAAAACCGTGCACTTCGATAGGCAGTTTGAGTTCGCTGATGGCCTTCATCATGCCGAGAACAGCACAGGCGCCCGCCTTGTCCATCTTCATTGTCACCATGTGCGCGGCCGGTTTAAGGCTAAGCCCGCCGCTGTCGTAGGTGAGCCCCTTGCCGACAAGGGTAACGCATCTAAGCGGGTTTTCAGGCTGATAGCTGAGATGTATCAGTCGGGGTTTGTGGACCGACGCACGGCCGACAGCCAAAATCGCTTCCATCTTCTCTTCTTCGAGTCCCTTCTCATCCAGAATATCACAGCCCAGACCGTTGTCCGAGGCAAGGTCCGCTGCAATAACGGCCATAGTAGAGGGGGTGAGGTCCTGTGGCGTGGTGTTGACCAGTTCACGGGTGTAGTTTGTGGCTTTTGCCACGATAAGAGCGTCGTTAAATGATTTTTCGATGCTCTCGAACACAAGATGCTCGCCGCTGAAATTATCACTTGAAAAGATCACCTCTTTGAGCGTCACTTTCTTTGGTTCTGACTTGTACATCTCAAAGCTGTAGCTGCCAAGAACAAAGCCCTCGACCAGAGCAGCAACGTTCTCAAGATGGTACTGCGAGAGTTTTATGGAGCTGTATTTGAAGGCTTTGACCTTTTGCACGACGGCCGCTGCAGCGGAACGTAGGGCCGTAGAGTCGTAGTTTTCGATACCGCAGACCGCCAAGGCGCTTTCATAAAGAATACAGAACTCATCCTGTTCGGCATTAAAGCCTGTCTTTGAGAGTTTCTCTTTGTGTTCACTTGTCTCAAGACTCTCTTTGGTCAGGAAAAGTACCGTCAACTCGGCATCGATGGCTGATAATGGTCTGTTCTTTAATAGGACTTTCATTGTTACTCCATAATATATAGTTTCAAAGGTTTCAGTTCCCCTTTATCAATAGCATTCTAGCCAATTTTTTGAGGAACGTTGAAACGGGGGTGGTTAAAAAAGAGGAGGCAGGACGAGACCCGCCCAAAGTCAGTCGAAGTGGAGAAGGTCTTTGACCTGGATCATATCCTTGTCGCCGCGGCCGGAAAGATTGACAATGATCAGTTTTCCTTCGATATCTTTGATCTTTTTAAGATAGGCGACAGCGTGTGCGCTCTCAAGAGCCGGAATAATCCCCTCTCTTTGCGAAAGCCATACAAAGGCGTCGAGGGCCTCTTCATCGGTGATATTGTCGTAGCTGACGTTGCCGCTATCCTTGTGGAAAGCGTGCTCCGGTCCGATTCCCGGGTAGTCCAGTCCGGCAGAGATGGAGTGGGCCTCAAGTATCTGCCCGTCACCGTCTTGCAGCAGATAGGACATCTGTCCGTGCAGAACGCCCGGACGCCCCATCAACAGCGAGCAGCCGTGTTTGTCGGTGCCGACGCCGTGGCCTCCGGCCTCGATACCGATGCACTCCACGGTTTCGTCTTCGAGAAAGTGCTGGAACATCCCGATCGCATTCGAGCCGCCGCCGATGCAGGCGATCACCTTGTCGGGAAGGCGGTTCTCTTTCTCCAGGATCTGTGCACGCGCCTCCTTGCCGATGATCGCCTGAAAGTCGCGTACCATCATCGGGTAGGGGTGCGGCCCCGCAACGGTCCCGATGATATAGAAGGTGTCACGTGCGTTGGTGACCCAGTGGCGGATAGCGTCGTTCATCGCATCCTTAAGTGTCTTGGAACCGCTCTCTACCGCATGGACTTTGGCACCGAGCAGTTTCATCCTGAAGACGTTCAGCTCCTGGCGCTTGACATCTTTGGCCCCCATGAAGATCTCGCACTCGAGACCGAGCAGGGCGGAGATGGTGGCGGTCGCGACGCCGTGCTGACCCGCACCCGTTTCGGCGATGACCTTTTTCTTGCCGAGACGTTTTGCCATCAATCCCTGGGCGATGACGTTGTTGACCTTGTGCGCGCCGGTGTGGTTAAGATCCTCACGCTTGAGGTAGATCTTTGCCCCCAGCTCTTCGGAGATGTTGTGCGCATAGTAGAGCGGTGAGGGACGGCCCACATAATCTTTAAGATAGTAGTCCACCTCCGACCAGAACGCTTTGTCGAAACGGATCTTCTTGTACTCTTCATTGAGCTCCAAAAGGGCAGGCATAAGAGTCTCCGGGACATAGCGCCCTCCAAAGAGACCGAAATGGCCGTTTTCATCCGGATCAAATTTTGATGGCGAAGGAATATACATTAATCAACCTCGATAACGCTGTAGACAGCTGTGTTTTTTTCTAGTTTTTCGGTGCCGTCAAGGAAGGTGAGACCCATGACGAAACAGGCTTCGACGCACTCGGCGCCGAGTTTGGTGATCAGAGAGGCTGACGCGATCGCTGTACCGCCTGTAGCGATCAGGTCATCGACAAGAAGCACACGCGCATTTTTCTTTTTTGCAAAGGCATCGATATGGATCTCGACTTCGTCCACGCCGTATTCGAGTACGTACTTCTCAGAGGCGGTCGTGTAAGGCAGTTTGCCTTTTTTACGGATCGGTACAAAACCGACGCCAAGGTCACGTGCCAGCGCCGAACCGAAGATAAAACCGCGGGCATCGATACCCGCGACAAAATCCAGATCATAGGAGCTGTAACGCTCCCTCAGGTGATCCTGAAGCGTTTTGAATGCTTCGGCATTGTTCAAAATGGTCGTGATATCCTTAAAGATGACACCCGGCTTCGGAAAGTCGGGGATGTCGCGGATAGCTCCCTCGATGATGGCACGATGTTCCTGGCTCAACTCCACGGCTTATCCTTTGATGGCTTCGATCTTCTCGACACGGCCGGCGTGGCGTCCGCCTTCAAATGAACCGGCGATCCATGCATCGACAATGGACTCGGCGACACCGGCGCCGACGACACGTTCGCCGTAGCAGAGCACGTTGGCATCATTGTGGGCACGGGCCATTGCTGCCGTATAGGCGTCGTGACACAGCGCTGCGCGTATGCCGTGGAAACGGTTCGCCGACATACTCATGCCGATCCCGGAACCGCAGATCAGAATGCCGTGTGAGCCTTCATCTTTCAGAACGCTTTCGCAGACTTGAACGGCAAAATCAGGATAGTCGACTCTCTCTTTGGAGAATGGACCGATATCAATCACCTCGTGCCCTTTGGCGCGAAGCATCTCTACGGTAAGATCTTTAAGATCAAGGCCTGCGTGATCTGTAGCGATATAAAATTTCATATTCTTCCTTTAGTTTTTAAGTAAGTAAAAATTGCAGTATAAACTGCACCGGCATCAACAGCAGATAGATGTGTATGGGAGTAATCAGGACAACCAGTACAATGATCATCCCGTAGCGCTCCATCTTGTAAAACCACTCGGCGATAGCGTTATAGTGAAATTTTAGCGCAAGATACATCAAAAAATGGGCACCGTCAAACTGCGGGATAGGCAGCAGATTGAAAACACCCAGCACCACGTTGATGATGACGAGCTGCATCACCAGAAGATAGGCGAATATGTAGAATGCCGAATCATTGGCAAGCGGCTGTGACATTGCCAGCAAAACCGCTGCAAAAAAGGCGGCCACGATAAAGTTGTAGGTGATGCCCGCGAGGCTGACCTGCATCGCCGCATTGTAGCCGCCGTTAGCGACAACGGTACGGCTGTTGACCGGCACCGGCTTGGCCCAACCGAAGAGAAAACCGCCGTCAGAGCCAAAGAGCATCGGAATGAAGTACATCATAACAGGTACAAGGATGGAACCGACAGGATCGATGTGGGAAATAGGGTTGATGGTCAGACGCCCGGCATTTTTTGCCGTCATATCGCCGTATTTATAAGCGACCCAGCCGTGCATGATCTCATGACCGATAATGGCGACAAGCAGTGCGATAACAGCGGCTGCGATCTTTAGCAGATCAATAAAGTCCATGATCGTTTCTATCCTGTTCGATGCGCTCGGCTATAGCTTTATCGAGATACTCCGGCTTTTCAAGATCGCTGGGTGTTTTGCCCATACGGTCCCAACGGATCGTGTAGTTGTCGTCCATGCTGAAGTAGACGAACCAAGGTGTCCCTTCGACCAGACCGTAAGGGACCGCTCCCCAGAACCGGCTGTCGTTGGAGTGGTCGCGGTTGTCGCCCATCATAAAGTAATGTCCCTCATCGACCTTGATAGGCCCGAAGTTGAAGAGAGGCTGCGGATAACGGCCGTTGTTGACGATCTTCTTGTCGTGGTGGATTCCCGGGTGCTCTTTTTGATACGGCTTCTTGACCCACAGTTTTCCGCCAAAGACCATAAGCTCATGGTCCGCATAGTTCTCTTTGATGAACTGGTCACCTTCGCTGGGATGGAGGTAGAGATCTTTATCGAGCACAAAGAGTTCATCTCCTGGGAGGGCAACACAGCGTTTGACATAGTGCAGGACCGTGTTGTTGGGATAGCGGAAGATAACGATATCGCCGCGCTGCGGCGTGTCGCCGTTATAGATATGTCCGTCCGTGCCGGGGACAACAGGGATCTCCAAAAAAGGGATGTGCGGGGTCGGAATGCCGTAGGCGAATTTTTTGGCAAAGAGATGGTCACCGACAAGCAGCGAATCTTTCATTGATCCGCTTGGAATGCGAAAGGCCTGGGCGATAAAGAAGATGATGAAGAGGACAATGATAATAGTGCCTGTCCATGAGTTTGAAAAGCGGTAGGCTTTGCCCGCAGCATTAAATACTTTTTGTTTCATTAATTCTCTCTGGCATGTGCCTCTGCGGCACGTAGTGTGTTCTGAAGCAGCATTGCTATAGTCATCGGTCCGACACCGCCGGGAACCGGGGTGATGAAAGAGCTTTTAGGTGCGACTTTCTCAAAATCGACATCACCGACAAGTTTGCCATTAGGCGCGCGGTTGATACCGATATCGATGACGACAGCCCCCTCTTTGACCATATCTTCTTTGATCAGGTTGATGACACCGGCGCCGACAAGGATGATGTCGGCATTGAGGGTGCAGGCCTTAAGGTCTTTTGTGAAGATATGGGTGATCTGTACCGTTGCGTCGGCATTCAGAAGCAGGGCGGCCATCGGCTTGCCGACGATGTTGGATGCACCGACAACAACGGCGTTCATCCCTTTGGGGTCGATGTTGTACTCTTTGAGAAGATCCATCACGCCCAATGGCGTACACGGTACAAAACCTTCAAGCCCCGTCGTCAGACGGCCGACATTGTAGGGGTGGAAACCGTCGACGTCTTTGTTGGGTGCGACGAGTTCAAGCAGTTTGGTCGTATCGATCTGCGGCGGCAGCGGCAGCTGGATCAGGATACCGTCGATGTTGGGGTTTTTGTTCATCATCTCGATAGTGTTTTCGATCGCATTTTGGGAGATGTTAACCGGCATCTCATGGGTGACGGAGTAGAAGCCGACACGGTCACACGCCTTTTTCTTCATACTGACATAGGCTTGGCTGGCCGGATCGTTTCCGACCAGGATCACGGCAAGACCGGGTGTACGCCCTGTCTTCTCTTTAAGTATTTTAACATCTGCTGCGACTCGCTCTTCAATCTTTTTTGAGAGTGCTTTACCATCAAGAATCTGCATTTATGCCCCACTACATTAAAATTTCGATACTATATCGTCAAATAGATAATAAGGTGCTTTGAATGAGGCGTATGTCGGCTTTTGCTGCTCTTTTTTTACTCTTGGAACCGCTCCAGGCAGAGGTCTCTTTTATCACCCAGGCCGAGTACGCTTCTCAGCTATACCACAGCCCGAGAGGTATCGGCTGTCAAAAGTGCCACGGTGAAAAAGGCGAAGGCAGACTCATCGCATCCTATAAGGACAAAGGGGAAGAGAAGGCCTTCCATCCTCCCGCGATCAACCGGATCGCGTACACGGACTTTGCCAGGGCGATGCGGGAGCGTCAAAAAGGGATGCCTCGGTACTTTTTGACAACGCAGGAGATCGAGACGCTCTACTTCTATCTTCATCAGGATGAGAAAACAGATGCTCATTAGAGACAGCCGCATCATCGCAGATGCGATGGAAAGAGGGGATCTCGCTCTGATCGACGAGTTTGTCTTCGCTCAGAAACGCACCATCAACAGAGGTCAGGAGTACCGGTCACCGCTGATGCTCTCCGCCCATAACCTTAAACATATCAACAAGATCCCCGACCTGCAGACCGATGCCGTTATTTTGAATCTGGAAGACGGCGTATCGCCGCAGCAAAAACCCTTTGCGCTGCGTCTGGTCATGCTCGCACTGAGCAGTCTGCGCGAAAGCGACAAAAAGATCATTGTCCGGGTCAACCCTCTTGACGAGGGCGGTGCCGATGAGATAGCGCTGCTGAATGCCTTCAGACCCGATGCCATCCGTCTCCCCAAGATCAGAACAGCAGCGGAGGTCTCAAGCGCACTCAAACTCTGCGACAGGGAGATCGAACTTCAGCTCTCTATAGAGACGAAAGAGGCATGGCTCAACCTTGCCGATCTGAAGGTCAGTGAACGCGTTACCGCCTTCTACCTCGGCATTCTTGACCTCTTCGCCGATATGGGGCTCGCACAGTCGCTTATACGGACCGACAACCCGCTTATGCACCACATCCTTTCGCACTTTTTGCTCAGCTGCAAAGCGATCGGGGTCAAACCGGTCTCTTTCGTCTACCAGGAGTACAAAAACGTAGCGGGCTTTGAGGCGTGGCTCGAACTCGAGAAGATGATGGGCTTTGATGCCAAAGGGTGCATCTCGCCGCAGCAGGCCGAACAGCTTCAAAAGAGTTTCGGACCAAGCGACGAAGAGCGGGTCCGTGCCGAATATATTGTTCGCCGCTTCGAAGAGGAGCGGGCAAAAGGCGTCACCGGGTTCAGCGATGAGAAATACGGCTTTATCGACGAACCGATCTACAAAGGAGCGTTGGCACTGCTGCGCTGATACCGGTTTCACTCTATATATGGATCTCCCGAATCAGGCGGTCATCTTAACTTAAGGCCTCAGCGCCTTAAAGAGCCGCAGTGCCAAAAGGGCTGCCAATACCGCAACATAGAGCGCAACATGCAGGCCGATGATCTTCTGGGACATCATATAGTGCAGAGCGATCAATACGGCCGCAAGATAGAGCAGCCTGTGCCACTGTACAAATCTTGCAAAAAGCTTTTTGGTCGACGTGGCCGCCATGAACGCAAGGATAACAAGTCCACCGGCGCCAAAGAGGACAAAGGGGCGTTTTAGGATATCGGCAAACATCATCGCAAAACTCCCTTCATTGACCCCAAGAAAGAAATAGAGCGAATGCATCAGCGCATAGGCGAATGTCCAGAGGCCCAGCAACCGTCTGTATTTAACAAGGTTTATCTTGAGGTAAAGCCTCAGCGGTGTAACGCTGAGTGTGGCGATCAGAAACTGGACAGCCGTGATCCCCAGCAGATCCGCCATGAATTTCAAGGGGTCATTGGGCAGTTTTCCCAGTAAAGTGCCGCCGTGATGATAAATAAAGGAGCTGATGCTCCGTGTGTATTCAAATCCCCATGCCATTTTGTAGGCAAGATACAAAAGCGGCAAACATGCTATCAGCCAAATGATTTTTCTCACTGTAGTCCTAATGTACGAATTTGAAATACCTATATTTGCAGAAACGGCATCCGCGGAGTTACCGGTCACGCACTAAAAATTCTTGCGCAGATCCATCCCCTTATAGAGGCTTGCGACCTCTTCGCCGTAGCCGTTGAACAGTTTTGTCTTCTGTCTGAAGAAGGCACCGAGCGGACGTTCTTTGGCTTGTGACCAGCGCAGATGGTCGACCTCGGGGTTCACATTGGAATAGAAGCCGTATTCACGCGGATTGACCTCGTTCCATGTGCTTCGGGTCATGGTTTCGCTGACATCAATCCTGACAACCGATTTGATGCTTTTGAAACCGTATTTCCACGGCACTACCAGACGGATCGGCGCGCCGTTTTGGTTGGGGAGCGTCTTACCGTAGAGTCCGACGCTTAACAGCGTCAGCGGGTGCATCGCCTCGTCGATGCGCAACCCCTCAACGTAGGGAAAGGGGATATTGCCGAACAGACCTTCGCTTTGCTGCTCGGGGAACATCTTGGGATCAAATTTTGTCTGGAACTGCACAAATTTTGACTTTGAGGTCAACCCCGCCTTGTTAAG
Source organism: uncultured Campylobacterales bacterium (assembly GCA_964575205.1). Taxonomy (GTDB): domain Bacteria; phylum Campylobacterota; class Campylobacteria; order Campylobacterales; family Sulfurimonadaceae; genus Sulfonitrofixus. The sequence continues at coordinate 12,889 of CAZNQJ010000006.1, forward strand.
CAGGTAGGAGAGCTCAAAACCGACCCACGGCACGATCATCGACCACCCTTCAACGCACCGAAAGCGGTAGATCCTCTCTTCAAGAGGGTATTTGGTAATGATCTCTGCCACATCGATGACCATCGGTTTTTCGACTTCGCCGCTTATCTCGATCGTCCAGGGTTCGGTGATCAGGGTATGCGCCAACTTTGAAGGCCCCTCTTTGGAGAGGGAGAACTCATAGAAGTTATTGTAGGTCGTGATGTTCTCATAGGCCGTCGGGGTCAGGCTCTCATAGGCCATGTTTTTTTGAAAATGCAAACTTTTGCCCGGATACTCGGCAGCAGCATCCACGGGGAAAGGGATCATGGCTGCGCCTGCGACCGCTGCCATCTTCATGATCTCGCGTCTGCCGTGAAATATCTTTTCGTCAGTGACACGCTGTTCGTTCAAGCGCCATGACTGTTTCTGCCGTATATTCATGGTAGATCCTTCCGCTCGCTACCCTCTTCAGGTATTTTAACATCATTAGCACCATCAAAAATGCTTTAAATTGATTCGATGCGCTATATAAATCTTTATATAATGAGTCTAAAACAAACTTGTTTAAATGATTATCAATAATTTTGGCTAATTCATCTGCATTCAGGATCATGCTCTGGTGGGAGAGACTTTTAGACCAGAGCGCTTCGGCCCCTCTTAGCGGCCGATGGCGCGGTCGAGTGTGGCCAGGGCGATGAAATAGTCATAGTAGTTTGAGACAAGCTTGGCATTCGCGTTGATATAGCCCTGGCGTGCTTCCTGGAGTTCGATGTAGTCGGAGAGGCCGTTTTCATACCGTTTTTGCGCCTGTCCGAACTTCTCT
>CAZNQJ010000007.1:0-13604 GCA_964575205.1 uncultured Campylobacterales bacterium
AAAATGTAAAAATGAACTTAATTCATTTGATGAATTAAGTTCATTTTACATCTCCGTCTTATTGTTGAGTTGACGTATATAGGTCTGCCCCATCCAGGTACCGCTCTGCGAACAATCCAAAATTCTGGATAACCTTAAAGTATAAAGGTTATAATTCATTCAAATTTACGCGGTAGGTCTGCTCTTATGTCCACACACTCTTATCCCGATATTTTCAATATGCTAAAAGCAGAGGTCCGTGCTGCAGGCCTGCTCAATCGCGCACCCGTTCGCGGCACTGTTGAGATGACCGCCGTCATTTTCTCATTGGTTGCCGCTTTTGTCACAATCGAGCTATGGCATCCCTTTCTTCTGGGCCTCTTTATGGCACTGGTCTTTACGCGTGCCGTCTTTGTCTCACATGATATTTTGCACCGCCAATATTTTAAGGGCAAGGCGCTCTCCATGCATCTAAGCTACCCCTTCAGCGCACTCATTTTAAGCAACTCTTCATCGTGGTGGGATTACAAACACAACGTCAATCACCACACCTGGTGCAATATCGTCGAGAAAGATGAAGATATACGTGCCTTAAACGGCGCATTTACACCGAACAACAGAGGCAGTAAACCCTTTATCAAACGTTTCAAATACATTATCTTCTGGGGTGCGATGTTTTTTATGTACCCTGCTTTTATCGCAAAGTCCTACAGCTTTGTTATCCGGCGAAAACTCTATGGCGAACTCTTTTTGATGCTGCTGCACTGGCCGCTCATCTGGGGAACCGTTTTCTACATGCTGCCCTTCAGCGATGCGATCATCGTTCTTTTGACCCTCAACTTCACGCTCTCCCCGTGGATGGCCTTCGGTTTTATCACCAACCATTTGGGCTGCGAGGTGTTTGACTATGAGGAGGGAAAAAATCTCTCATGGATGGAACTTCAGATGCGCACAAGCCGTTCACTCAAAGGTGGCCTCTTCATCCACTGGTTTTACGGCGGGCTCAACACCCAGATCGAGCATCATCTCTTTCCGAAAGTTCCGCGTTTCAATCTTTTAAAAGTACAGAAGATGACCCGCGAATTTGCCAGAAGACATGCCATTCCCTATTTTGAGACCTCCCCCATAGAGGCCTATGTCCAGATCAACAAGGCACTCGAAGCGTATTAAAGGGTAATAATTCAGCCCCATAGCAGTACTTCTGACGCTGTTTAGTTCTCTTTTCCCATATCTTCTTCATCATCAATAGGTGCCGGTGCTGCTCTGAAAGAGGCTATCGGCGTCGGGTCCCGCCTTACGGTCAGTTCAAAGGCGTCCGGGCGCGCATAATGGCCGGCAACGTCCAGATTCCATTTGGTTCCGTGAAGCAATTTAAGATCCATTTCGGCATAAAGGATACCCTCTTCTTCATGCAGTGGCCCCGCTATGATCTCACCATTGGGATCGACAATAATGCTGTTGCCCCCGTTGATCCATTCGCCTGCCGATTCATAATAGGGTGCCAGTTCCGGACAGCGGGCGACAACGTCCTCTTTTTTCGAAACCATGCAGCAGCCGATGACATAGGTGCGCCCCTCTCTGGCAATATGCCGCATGGACGCCTGCCATACCTCGCCTTCATCATAAGTCGGTGCCAGATAGAGCTCAATCCCCTCTGCATACAGGCTGTAACGCACTAAAGGCATATAGTTTTCCCAGCATGTCAATCCGCCCATTCTGCACAGCGGCGTTTCGAAGACCTTTACGCCACTGGGATCACCATATGCCCAGACTGTACGTTCCGGGGCCGTCGGTACAAGTTTCTGATGTTTGCCCATGATATTGCCCTGCGGATCGATATAGAGAAGCGTATTGTAGAGGCTTCCTCCGCTGGCATCGCTGTTTCGTTCGTTGATACCGATCATAATGTAAATATCGCCCTGCCGTGCTGCCTCACAGAGCCTGTCGGTTGCTTCACCCGGTATGGTGACGGATTGCTCCAGAAGTTTTGCATAGAGCTGCTGGTGCAGTCCCATATGCCCTGCCGGTACGTTCCAGATCCAGTCCGGATATCCCGGAACGAATGCTTCCGGAAGCAGAACTGTTTTTGCACCATTGGCTGCCGCTTCGAGGATCAATCTGCATGCTTTGTCAATTGTCGCTTCACGCTCCATAAACTGAGGCGAAGCTTGAATCACTGCTATAGTAAAAGTGTCACTTTTCATGCCTTCTCCTTTACGCTTTCTCTCTATTCGTCAATAAATATATCAACTGTCTTTTGCAACACGGTTTTAAACAATTATGCCCCAAATATATATTTTTTTCATTATAAATAATTATGATAAAAAATTATTAAAACTTTTATAACTGTGTCGGACAAATAGCGTATTACAATGGTGTCATTAAACGCTAAATATGATTGTTTTAGTATATATATTTGTTATAATATCTTATATCAAATATAATTTTTTATAAAGTAAAAACCCTATGCCACAGAATAGAATCGCTGTTGTTGCCACTATTATTTTCATTGCTTTTTTGACCACTTACAGTGCCTGGTATGATCTCAGTACCGACCGGCAAAAACTTGGAAATATAAGGGCAGTTGAAAACCGCTTCCAGGAGATAATCGGGATCGATGCAATCATTAGCGGACTTCAAAAGGAGCGCGGGCTCACTGCCGTCTCTGCGGCCGATCCGAATGGAAACTATGCCGTCGCACTTTTAGCTCAGCGTCAAAATACGGCGCATTTGCTCAAAAATTTTGCAAAGACGGCAGATATACCGCAGCTGAACAAAAATTACGACCACCTTTTATATCAAATGGAGACGCTCGGCACAGACCAAAATGAGATTTTTCAGAACTATACCCTGCTGATTGAAGAGGCAATGCAAAAATCGGACGGACTTTTTTTCGGCATTGAAAGTTCCGAAGCAAGAGACTTACTCAGCATCTATCAATTTCTGAAAAGTGCCCAGGAAAATGCCGATCGGCTATTTGCCAGGATCGGCGCTGTTTTGGCTACTAACCTGTTATCAGAGCAAAATCATCAGGAGGTTATTGCACTAAATGCCCTCTACCAGCATCAGATCATGAAAGCACAGGCCGATCAACGACCTATACTCCGGCCACTGCTTAACGATTTTCAAAATCAGGGCTGTGTACAGCAGATCCTGCCTTTCATTCAAAACGTGATGAACAGGTCGACAGATATCTCCCTGCTCAAACCGGCGGATTGGTTTCAACGATCAAGCTGTGCACTAACCCATCTGCATACTGCTGCCCTGCAGCAGCTGGAGCTGACCCGGACAACGCTCTCAGAGAGTGCAGAAGATGTAAAAAGTGCCATGATCAGGCATCTGATCTTCTGGTCCGGCTCTATTTCAGCCTTGTCATTTCTGCTAGTCATTTCTTTCATTCGCTCCAAAGCATTGGCTAGAGGGCACAAACTTCTCGAACACTATCAAGATGCGATTGACTACAGCACAATCGTATCAAAGGCCGATAAGCAGGGCGTTATTACCTATGTGAACAGAGCATTTTGTGAGATATCAGGCTATTCGCCCAAAGAGCTCCTGCATCAGCCCCACAACATTGTCCGCCATCCCGACATGCCGCCGGAAGTTTTTCAGGTGATGTGGAGCGATCTGAAAAAAGGGAAAAAATGGAACGGCATCATCAAAAACCTGAAAAAAGACGGCACGGCCTACTGGGTCGATGCTTCTATCTCGCCCATCTATGATCACAAAGGTCAATTCGTTGAGTACATTGCTATCCGCAGGGATATTACCGATATGATCCTGCTTAATGAAGAGATCAAAGAGACCCAGGGCGAACTGATCTACCGGATGGGTGAAGCGGTTGAGTCCAGAAGCAAAGAGAGCGGTCACCATATCCAACGCGTTGCCCACTACTCCATGCTTCTGGCACAACTGGCCGGGCTGAGTGAAGAGGAGTGCAAAATCATCTTTGCCGCTTCAACGATGCATGATATCGGCAAGATCTCTATCTCAGATGCCATTTTGCTCAAAGAGGGAGAATTAAATGAGCAGGAGTGGGCCGTCATGAAGACCCATGCCGAAACAGGCTACAAAATTCTCAAAGGTTCCGAGCGCCCTCTTCTCAATATTGCTGCGACCGTAGCCTATGAACATCATGAGCATTTTGACGGTAACGGCTACCCGCGCGGTATCAAAGGGGATGAGATCTCCATTTACGGACGTATTGTCGCTGTTGCCGATGTTTTTGATGCGCTTTCAACGGAGCGTATCTATAAGCAGGCATGGCCGATGGAAACAACATTGGCGTACCTAACGTCACAGTCCGGCAAGCAGTTTGACCCGGAACTCATAACACTCTTTATCAACTATGTTGACCAGTTCATGGAGATCAAAAACCGGTTTATCGATAAAAAAACCCGCTAGACATTTCCGGATCAATAGGGCATTCATCAATAGAGAAACCAGCTTTTTCAGATGCCCGAAAGTCTCCGGCTTCCTGTCAACACTTTTTCCGCCTCTCCTCTTTCGATTTTACGCTGGCATCTCTGTGCTAAAGCTTCTCTTCAAGCGCTTTCAACCGTTTGTCCGTAAAGAAGGTACCAAACGGCAGCAGTGAAGCGATAAAGAATACAGCACTATCCTTTAGCGAAAAGTTGTGTTTCTGGGCCGCCTGCATCAGAATGATCAAAAAAACGATAAAAAGAAGGCCATGGGCCATGCCCACGATCTTTGTCGCTACGGCAATACCCACCATATATTTCAGCGGCATCGCAATAAAGAGCAGAAGCAGGTAAGAGATCCCCTCAATAAAACCGATAATCCTGAAATTGCCGATCAGGTCATTATGAATATTTTTCAATAACATTGATGTACACCTTTTTTTGCCGAATAATATCCGGTGATACTTATAAATATTATTTGAAAAGATAATTAGAATTTCAGTATGGGTTTTAAAGAAGTAACGGCTGAAAAGGGTTGAACACCACGAGTATAGGCAGTGTTCTGAAAAATGTTCAAGAAAGTTTAAAAAGAACGGTTAGGAATCGATAGTGAGGAGGGTCGAAACGCAAAAACCCGGAGGCTTTTGCTGACTAGATGTCCTGTTCGATTACCTTGCGGAACTGGCCGAAGTAGACTTTATCCAGGTCAGTCAGGCTCATCTCGACGTCATTGACCTTGATATCTTTTCCGCCGACACTGCCGATCTTCTCGCAAGCCAGTCCACCGACCATCGCTTTAAACGCATCTGCGTTTTCAGGTGCGACTTCGATGATCGCGCGGCTCATTGACTCTGCAAAGATATCGCGTTCGTCCGCAATGTTTTTAATGACGACATCACAACCGTGACCGCTTGTCGCTGCCATCTTTGCAAGCGCGATCGCCGCACCGCCCGAACTGAGGTCTTTTGCCGATGCCAAAAGGCCTTTTTTATTGGCTTCGATGACAAGGTCCCAAAGGGCCAGCTCTTTTTTATAGTCGATCTGCGGCAGTGTCCCTTCGACCGTGCCGCAGATCTCTTTCATATAGAGAGAGCCGCCGAACTCGGAAGCCGTTTCACCGACGAGGTAGAGCTCGTTGCCCTCTTTCTGGAAGTTGGAGAAAAGGACCTTGTTCTGGTCCTCATTGACACCGACCGTGGCGATCGAAGGCGTCGGGAAGACAGAGACACCGTTTGTCTCGTTATACAGCGACACGTTGCCGCCGATGACCGGAGTGACAAGTTCGGCACAGGCCTCTTTGATACCCAGACAACCCTCGGCAAACTGCCACATCACTTCAGGGTTCTCCGGATTGCCGTAGTTTAGACAGTCCGTGATCGCCAACGGGCGCGCACCGGACATCGCGACATTGCGCCCCGCTTCGATGACCGCTGCCGCAGCACCGCCTTTCGGGTCAATAAAACAGAAACGTACGTTACAGTCTGAGCTCATCGCCAATGCTTTGCCGTTCTCTTTGACACGGATAACAGAAGCATCGAGCATGCCGCCTTTTTTAATGGTGTTGGTCTGTACCATTGAGTCGTACTGCTCGTATACCCATGCCTTGTCGACCACTTCCATCGACGCGATAATCTTTTCAAACGCTTCCTGGTTGGAGACTTTGGCAAAATCGTTGATCGTCGTATCTTTGATGGTGTCAAGATAGGCAGGTCGTTTTGTCGGACGGTCGAGGATCGGTGCCTCTTCGGAAACCGGGTCGACCGGAACATCCGCACACTTTTCACCGTGCCAGAAAAGTTCCATATGGCCGGTGGCCGTTACCTCGCCGATAACAGCGACATCAAGGTCCCACTTCTCAAAGATATCGATGATCGCCTGTTCGCTCCCCTTCTTCGCACAGATCAGCATACGCTCCTGTGATTCGGAAAGCATAAAGTCATACGGCGTCATCCCCTCTTCGCGGGCAGGGACCTTGTCAAGATGCATGATCATGCCCGAGCCTGAACGCCCCGCCATCTCAAATGAGCTTGACGTAAGACCGGCCGCACCCATATCCTGGATACCGACGACATAGTCTGTTTTAAAGAGTTCAAGACACGCTTCAAGCAGCAGTTTTTCCGTAAACGGATCGCCGACCTGAACGGTAGGACGGAGAGATTTTGACTCCTCCGTGAAGGAGTCGGAACTCATCACCGCACCGCCGAGACCGTCTCGGCCTGTTTTGGAACCGACGTACATGACCGGGTTGCCGATCCCTTCCGCTTTACCGTAGAAGATCTCGTCCGATTTTGCGATACCGAGGTTGAATGCGTTTACCAGGATATTGCCGTTGTAGCACTCATCAAAACTGATCTCGCCGCCGATCGTAGGGACACCCATACAGTTGCCGTAACCGCCGATCCCTTCAACGACACCGCGTACCAGGTAGCGCTGGTGCTTGCTGATCTTGTCGTTATTCGTCACATTACCGAAACGAAGGGAGTTGAGACTGGCTACTGGGCGAGCGCCCATCGTAAAGACGTCGCGCATAATACCGCCGACACCGGTCGCTGCACCCTGATACGGTTCAATAAACGAAGGGTGATTATGGCTCTCCATCTTAAAGACAGCCGCATAGCCGCCACCGATGTCGATCACACCCGCATTTTCACCCGGTCCCTGAATGACCCACGGCGCCTTTGTCGGAAATCCGTTCAGGTGTTTTTTAGATGACTTGTAGGAACAGTGTTCAGACCACATTGCAGAGAAAATACCGATCTCGACGAGGTTGGGCTCGCGTCCTAGGATGTTCTTGATATTGGCATATTCAAGTTTAGAAAGTTTGTGTTGACTCAGTATCTCTTCAATGTTTTCCAGGGGTTTGCTCACGATAGTTCCTTGCTAGGTTCATACAAATGTTAAAGACGCGATTATACCAAAAAAATATTTTAACTTATATTTTTGAGAAGTACTTAAGATGCTTCTGCCTACAATTAACAAAATTATTTTTCTACGGAGTTTTCACATCTTTAGTAAAACAGCGCAATATGCTTTTCGCATTGTAATCTTTATGTCCAGTGATACGCAGAGACTCTTTTCGGCAGCCTATATTCACGACAAGATAGACATCCCTTACAAATACCTGACGATGCTGATGACAAAATTGGCCAAGGCCGACCTTTTAGAGGTAACACGCGGCCGCAACGGCGGGTTCACCCTCAAACGAAATGTCGATGAGATCTATCTTATTGATGTTTTGGAGGCTATCGGAGAGAACAACTGTACCAACTGTGCTTTTACCGAACAGGAGTGTGATGAGTTCAATCCGTGTTCACTTCATGATTTCTACAATCTCCCAAAACATGCTCTTGTCGAGATGTTAACAACCACTTCCCTGGCAAACGTTGATCCGACACGGATGTAGCGTTCTATAGATAAAGGTAGTTGTTGAACAGTTTCGGACCGGATTAAGGCCCGACTATCTGTTTAAACGCGTTTGGTCACTTCAAGAAGATGGTATCCGAACTGCGTCTTGATCGGTCCGACGACAACACCCACATCCGAAGAGAAGACCGCTTTGTCAAACTCCGGCACCATTTGACCCGGTCCGAATTCACCGAGGTCACCGCCGTTACGGCTCGATGGGCATTGTGAATTGGCTTTTGCCACTTCGGCGAAATCGGCACCTGCTTCAATCTCTTTTTTAAGTGCCAAACACTTCTCTTCACTGTCGACTAAAATATGTCTTGCTTCTGCTCTTGCCATACCGGCTCCTTTAGTTTCTATTATTTTATACGGTGCAGGAGCAAAGCCCCTGCACCTGCGCTAACGCTGTGTTCCCTTCAGCAGGGTACTCACGTGCAGCCTTGCCGCACTATGCCGGTCTGATCAAAACCGGAGCAAAGCCCCTGCACCTGCGCTAACGCTGTGTTCCCTTCAGCAGGGTGCTCTCGTGCAGCCTTGCCGCACTATGCCGGTCTGATCAAAACCGGAGCAAAGCCCCTATCCGCTTACCGGCCCTAATTTTACCCGTACTTACTTTCAGAAGTTTTAACTAAAGCCGAACTCCTTTTCATCCTTGATCGTCTTTTTCAGTTCAAAGACCGGGATGTAGTCAAGTTTTTCGACTTCATACTCTTTTTTGCCGCCGGGAAGATCGATCGTGAACTCGTCACCGACACATCTGCCCATCATCTTCTTTGCCAGCGGTGCATGAATCGAGATCAGACCGTTTTCGGGTTCGCTCTCATACACGCCGCAGATCGTGTAGACCTCTTCTTCATCGCTGGCCAGATTCAGCAGCGTGACGGTGGAGCCGAAATGGGCACGGGAATGCTCCAGTATTGAGGGATCGATGATCTGTGTCTTTTGCAACAGGCCGTTAAGATAGAAAAGCCGTTTATCGATATGGCGCAATTTTTCCTTGGCTGCATGGTAATCGGCATTTTCACTGCGGTCACCCAGGGCCGCTGCGGTCTCTTTTTCGCGGCTGACTTTGGGCTTTTCGACCTCTTTTAGATACTTGAACTCTTTGGTCAGGAGATCATAGCCTTCAGGGGTGATGGGTTCGATTTGCATGGGAGTTCTTTCGTTATAGTGGAGTCATGCCGAAGCTGTCTCGCGAGACTTTGTAAATGCAGGGCGGAACACGACACAATAGTGCGTCGGCTAAACAACACAAAAAAAATTATGTTTTTTTGGTCTCTTTGGCGATTGAAAGTCTAAAAATGCAGAGAAATTTGCATTTTCTGGACGGCTCTCGTTTCGGCTACTTTTCAAAGCCTAGGATATAAAAGGTGTTCTTTCCGTCGATCTGTTTTAATGCGACCTTGTATTTATCGGCAAAATGATGCACTTTTTCCATCGCTTCCGCAGTACGCTCCGGGCTTGGCGCTTCGATCTTGATCTTGAAATAGTCGTTGCTGTTAGACATGGTAACATGCGAATCATCGACTTTCAGGTGTTCATTCAGATCTAAAATATGCTTTTGGATCTTGTCAAACGACTTTGTATTGTTCACAATTCTTTCAAACTGACTTAACAGCGCTTCATTTGGCGTATATCCGAGTTGTTTTAACATCGCTTCGTTGTTCATTATTTACCTTAACATATTAGTGGGGAGAAGATTCTAACACAGAATTTATTTACTCTCAAAATGGTTCGAACATAACTGTGTACGCTTTAGCCGTTGATTGTGTTTCGGAGCAGACCTTATACGCCTTAGCGTATACACTTGCCTCTTTGCCGGAATAATAGAGATTTGCGAGCAACCGATTTGCCTCACACTCATCTGTCGCTTTTAAAAGCCACTGCTCTGCCAGCGCACTATCGGCCGCAACCCCTTGACCGCTCAGATACATTTCACCCAACATCAACGCAGCCAATGGACTCCCCGCATTTGCGGCCTGGGTAATCAGCTCCACCCCATATTTGATTCGGCGGAGATTGCGCGGTGCGACAATAAAGAGTTTTCCCGCTTTTGCCTTGGCATCAAGGTTGCCTAGGCTCGATGCCTTCGTGTAATATTCCAATGCGATAGTAAGATCGTTTCCTGTCTGCGGCGCATCCATCAAGGTGTCCTGTGTGTAATTGCTACGCCAGTAGGCGTCACCCATCAACTCCATCGCTTTATCGTTACCCCTGTTTGCCGCCTGATTGGTCAAAAAGAGTGCGATCCTGAGATCCGGGCGGATGATCTTGTCCGAAGAGAAGAGTTCGCCCAACCGGAGATAACTCTCCGCGGGCGCCTCATTCCGATTCGACGAGAGGTCTTCGCTGACGCCCATTAAAGCATCGCGCAAAGGGCTTTTCGGAACATCGATAAGCGACTGTACGACACGCTTGTACCCGTCCCTGTTACGGCTCTGTGAAAAGAGAATAATACTCACGACGAGCTGCCCTTTTCCGTCATTTTTCGCCGATCGCTCCAGCCATCTCCACGCCTCTTTAAAAGAACCTTTTGCATAATAGAGCAGTCCGAGGTCGTACATCGCCGAGACATCACCGTTCATGGCCTCTGTTCGCGCATAGGCAATGGCACGATCTACGTCACCTTCTTCAAATGAACGCTTCATTGCAGTGTAATCATTTGCAAAAAGCGAAAGCCCCATGAGCAGCAGTAAAATATATTTCATATTTTCTCCTTTCGATATCTTAGTTATAATACACAAAATTGATTTAAGGATCATCGGAGGAGGCCTCTGATAATGCCTTGGACGGGGAAAAGAGCGCGTGAAGAACCTTTTAATACGATTGACTGTGGGGCTGTACGAACAGGACATCAGCAAAGATGAGATGGAATATGTTCAGAAATGGCTTGCGCAGGGCTACCTGGTAAAAGAGGAGAAGCTCTACCGTCTCCCTTCAAAATATCGCGCCGGCACCATTATGATGACACAGCAGGGTTCGGCTTACCTGCGGGTCGTCGGTGCCAATGTCCGCGATCTCTATATCGATGAACATTCGCTGCACGACGCCAAAGACGGCGACCTTGTCATCGCGCAGCGGCTGCTGGGCCAGCGCGGTTCCCCCAGCGCAAAAGTCATTGAAGTCCTTGGCCGCGTCGAAAGCTACAGTGTCGCTATGATCGCCACGAAAGGAGGACAGAAAGGGCTGGTAGATATTCGCACCGGCTACCCTGCCGGGGTTACGGTTTCAGCTGCCGATCTTGCCAAATATAGTGAGGGGACCCTCTTCAAGATCAACAATCAGACCAGCGAGATAATGGAAGAGTTGGGCAATCTCAGTGATCCGAAAGTCGATGAGATTATCGTACTGGCGCAGTTCAACAAGCACGACGCCTTTGAGCAGGATGTCCTGGAGCTGGCACAAAGTTTTGACAAAAATGTTGATGCTTCGCTCTATCCGGACCGAAAAGACCTTCGTGCTCTCCCCTTCTGTACCATCGACCCCGTTACGGCAAAAGATTTTGACGATGCCATCTGCTACGTTCCCGAAAAAAACATACTCTATGTCGCCATCGCCGATGTAAGTGCCTATGTCGAACCCTTCGGCCCGATCGACGCGGAAGCGATCTACCGCAGTTTCTCGATCTATCTGCCGCACCGCTCCATTCCGATGCTGCCGCGCCAGCTCTCTGAAACACTCTGCTCGCTCCAGCCCCATGTCGACCGCCTCGCCTTTGTCTTTGAACTGCACCTGGAGGGTCTGAGTGTGGTAAGAAGCGAGCTTTACGAAGCCGTCATCCACTCCAAGCGCCGCTTCTCCTACGAAGAGATCGATCTCTTCTTTGAAGGCGGACTCGGCGCCAAAAACAGCGACGAGCAGGTCGTATTTGACTACCTTCCTGAACTGCGCGAACTGACCGATGCCCTTAGAGAAGAGCGTCTTATACGCGGCTATGACTTCCATTCCGAAGAGATCGAGATGGAGCTCGACGAGGAGCAGAGGATCATCTCGACCACGCTGAGCGAGGAGACCCCATCGCACGGGCTGATCGAAGACTGTATGCTTCTGGCCAACAAGGCGGCAGCTTCCCGTTACACACACGGTGTTTTTCGTATCCATGAGCCCCCAAGCCAGCTGAAGCTGCAGAACCTGTACCAGGAGCTCGCAGGCATCGGCATCATCGTCGAGCCAAAAGAGACGATGAAGGAGACCATCGATTTTATTCAGGCCGAAGCACTCAAGCGTGATCTGCGCAAAGAGGTCGACACACTCATCATCCGTGCACAGATGCAGGCGCGCTACGCCCCGCATAATATCGGCCACTTCGGGCTCGGATTTGATGCCTATACCCACTTTACCTCGCCGATCCGGCGCTATTCGGACCTTATCGTACACCGCCACCTGAAAGCCCTGCTCGCAAAAGACACCGAAGAGAGCTCATACGTCCTGCGCAATATCGACGCCCTCTGTTTCAGTATCAGCGAAAAAGAGCGCGAGGCATCAACCATCGAAATACGCTTCATGCAGCGCAAGTTCGCACGCTGGGCGCATGAGCTGATCGGCCAGGAGTTCAGAGCGCGTGTCAACGGCACTGACCCCGATTATACCGCGGAGATACTGGAGCCGATCGTAGGCGCAGCCGTCAATCTCAACGTCAACACCAATGTCATGCTCTTTGATGATGTCATCATCCGTATCGACAAGGTCGATCTGGCAACGGCCAAGATCTATGCAAGCCTGGTTAAAAAACTCGACAGTGACCCGATGGAGCTGATGTAGATGCGCCGTCAGGAGCTTGATGACCTTATTCGAAACGGCAGCTATCCCCGGTCCGTCATGTTATATGGCGAGAGCCACTTCCTGATCGATCATTACCTTCGTATCTTAAGCAGCTTACCAGATGCCAACCTTCTGAGCCTCTATCATGACGAATATGATTTCAACAGTGCAAAAGTCCATCTTTCCCAAGGCTCGCTTTTTGGCGGTCAAAATGTACTTGTCATCAAGAACGAAAAAAAGGTGCCTAAAAAAGATCTCGATACCCTGCTGGAGCTGGTGCAAAAAAATCCGGACAACATCTTTATCTACGCCTATTACGGCAGCGACATGAAGACATCCGCCAAATCCTTCACCAAAAAATCGGGCGGCATCGAGGTCAGGCTCTTTGCGCCTTTTGCCAATGAGGCGAAGAGCCTCATCTTGCAGGAGGCCCAACGTTTGGGTATTCAGCTCGACAGTTACGCCGCCGCCCACCTGATCGAGTCGCAAAACGGTGAACTTGCGCTTGCATTCAATGAGCTGGGGAAACTGCAGATCCTGGGCCGACCCATCTCGACAAAGGATATTGATGCCCTTGTCTACGGCGTCGCCGAGGTCAAGATCGACCAGTTCATCAACCACCTCCTCGCCAAAAAAGATTTTAAATCGGATCTTCAGCATATCCTGGAGAGCGGCGAGGATGAGATACGGATCATCACGGCCATCAGCTCCTACATGACGCAGCTCTATCTCTTTTATGCCCATATCAAGATCCACGGCATTGCCGATTCAGCGGCGATATTGGGCTATAAACTGCCGCGCAATATAGAACAGGAAAGAGCGCAGCAGAGCATTCGCTTCAAGCAGGAGCAGTACAGTTCCATCCTGAATCTGCTTCTTGATAACGAACTTAAGATGAAGTCCAGCGGGGCCATGGACAAAAATGCCCTGCTGCTCTCCACGCTGATAAAACTGCAGGCATTTATTTAAAATCTTAAGGGGTGTCCTTTACTATTGCTTAAGTTATTTTTAACTATAATTGCGGGCTTCCTTACTCTT
>CAZNQJ010000008.1:0-13281 GCA_964575205.1 uncultured Campylobacterales bacterium
TGGTTATACAATAGAAGCAGTGCACAAAAGGAGTACGAATATGCCGCTCTTCTATAAAAAAATCTGTTATTTTCTTCTGCCTGTTATGACCCTCATTTTTCTGACAGCCTGCAGTGCCATAGGTGAAGACGGCGACGTCAGTGACAGCAACAGCAGCAGCGAAAGGGGAGACGGTTTTATTGTTGTTGATGATGTTGCCCATACCCATGCCGCCACTGTCGTCATCGGGCAGAAAAATTTCGGCGACAGCAGCAGCAATGAGACTTCGGCGTACAGCGTGCGAACGCCTTACGGCAATCCCACTGTTGTTGACGGAATGCTCTATCTTCCCGATTTTGGCAACAACCGCGTTCTGGGCTATAACACCGTGCCGGCCAATAACGGCGAGTGGGCCGATTTTGTTGTCGGACAGAGAAACCTGACCAACAGCTTTTCTGGCAGCAACGAATATCAGAACAACGGGGCCAAAACGGTCACCGTCGCAAAGGGGAAACTGCTTGTGACGGACCGGGGAAACAGCCGTATCCTGATCTATAACCGCCGCCCCCTCTTTGAACCTGCGAAAGCCGATATTGTTGTCGGGCAGATCGATTTTGGCCGGAGCAGCCCCGGCCTTGCAGACAACCGGCTCAACCTGCCCGAGTCGCTTTATGTCGCTGATGACAGGCTCATCGTAGCCGACAGCAAAAACAACCGGGTTCTGGTATGGAACACGATTCCGACGACCAGCGGGGCTGCAGCCGACATCGTCCTCGGACAAGTGAATTTCAATCGCAATGCCGTTATCGAGCCTACCGCCAAAAGTCTCAACTTTCCGACGGCCGTCTGGAGCGACGGCACGCAACTGATCGTGCTCGATGCAGGCAATAACCGTATTCTGGTCTGGAATACGTTTCCGACCGCTGACAACCAGGCAGCCGACATCGTTCTCGGCCAGCTTTACTTTACACAAAACGAAGCAAACCAGGGAGGCGAGCCATCCGATTCAACACTCAGCTTCTCCGCAGAAGGCGGCGGCTTATGCAGCAACGGCAGCCAGCTTTTTGTCAGCGACAGCGCCAACAACCGGATCCTGGTCTGGGATCTTCCCCTGACAGTTGACGACGAAGAGGCCTCCGGGCTGATCGGCCAGGATGATTACACCCTTTCCGGGGCCAACCGCAGCAGCGGTACTGCCGCTGAGGACACCCTTTCGAACCCGACGGGGGTCTATCAGTTCGATGACAAACTTCTTGTCACCGACACCGGCAACAACCGCTACCTGATCTTTGAGAGCGAGTGAACCCTATCGCACCACTATTATGCTAAAATCACAGGCAAAAAAGGGGCCTGATGCAAGAAGAGCGCAAAGGTGAGATCTATATGCTGCTGCTCTCTCTTTTAGAGAGCTGGTTTCCGATCCTGTCGCTGTTTACGATCGCCCTGATCGGCGCGATCTACAGTTATGCCTTTTCCATCGCCATTGCGGTTATCGTTTTTTCCGCTCTGCTCATCTACAGAAAAAAAACCTCCGAGCTTTTTCATAAAGAGGCCCGAAAGGACCTGCTGATGACCACCCTCTTTATCAACCTGCTCTTTGTCCTTGTTTTTATGGGTCTTCAATACACCACCGCCGGAAATATGGCTGTCATCATCTTTTTGCAGCTCCTCTTCGCCTATCTCTATTTCAACGTCTTCGGCAGCGACAGGCTGAGCCCCCGGCACACCTTCGGTGCTGTTTTAATGGGTCTGGGCGCGCTTACCGTTTTGATTCCCGATGATCTGAGCTTCAACAGGGGCGATCTGTTGATCCTTATTGCAGCCGCAATCGCCCCCCTCGCCAACTTCTACCAGAAGCGTGCGCGCAGCCATGTCAGTTCCGAGACCATTTTGGCCTTCAGGAACATCTTCGCACTTCCGGTCATATTCCTGCTCGCCTATCTCTCGGAACCGCTGCCGAGTGCCGAGAACCTCATCAAAGCCTCGCCCTATATTCTTGCCATCGGTCTCCTGGTTTTCGGACTCTCAAAAGTGCTCTGGCTCGAAGCACTCCACCGCATCTCGATCACGAAGGTCAGCGCGATGATGGCCCTGCCTCCGATCTTCACCCTGATCTTTGCCTACTATGTGCTCAACGAGCTTCCGGAGCCGCGCCAGATACTCGGGGTGATCCCGATCCTGATCGGCGGCTACCTCATCACCAGACCGCAGAAGCAGACCGATGTTTAAACAGGCCCATCAGAACCTCTACCGCTGGTACACAGAGAACGGGCGCCACGACCTCCCCTGGCGACAGAGTGCGGATGCCTATAGAATATGGGTCAGCGAGATCATGCTGCAGCAGACGCAGGTCAGAACAGTGCTGGAGCGTTTCTACTTCCCCTTTCTTGAAAAATTCCCGACACTGCAGAGTCTCGCCTGCGCCAGTGAAGACGAGGTGCTGAAACAGTGGGAAGGGCTCGGCTACTACACGCGGGCACGCAACCTGCACAAGACAGCCCGAATCTGCCGGGATGGCCTGCCGCAAAGCGTCACCGAGCTCGTCGCCCTGCCCGGTATCGGCCGGAGTACCGCCCATGCTATCGCCGCCTTTGCCTACCACACCCCCGTTCCCATTATGGATGCCAACGTCAAGCGGATCCTTTACCGGGTCTTTGGAATCAAAAAAGCGAACGACAAAGCGCTGTGGCAGCTCGCCTACCGTCTCTTTGACGAGGAGCGCCCCTTTGACTACAACCAGGCGATGATGGATATCGGCGCCATGCTCTGCCAGGCGAAACAGACCGCGTGCGGTATATGCCCTTTCGGTAATATCTGCAAAGCAAAAGTTGACGACCCGCTGCTCTACCCCGAAAAAACGGCAAAAAAACGGGTGCCTGTCCGCCATAAACATATCGTGATCCACGAATACAACGGCCGCTATGCACTCCGTCAGCGCCGGACACGCTTTTTGAACGGTCTATGGGGTTTTATGGAGCATGACGAAGAGCAGCCCGCTGAAACGATCGGGGAGATAACCCAGCAGTACTCCCACTTCCATCTGCACGCCAAGGTCTATCATTCGGCCTCACTTGTACAAGAGGAGGTCGAGTGGTACACCAAAGAGGAGATCGGAAAGCTCGCCTTGAGCGGTGCCGATCACAAGGCCTTTGCTCTCTTGAAAAAAAGTGAGCTATAATCACCAAAATTTTCTAACTGACAAGGAGCCCTATGAGCATCGTCCTCATCTCGATCTTGACTATTCTGCTGCTGTCGCGCGTACTGCAGCGGCAACTATTCATTCCCCTGCCGATCGGCATCATGTCACTGACCCTGTTGACCTATACCTTTATGCCGGAGATCATCAATCTCTCGGCCCATGAACAGTTTGATGAGATCCTCCTGCTGATATTGCCGCTGATACTGCTGCCGGATGCGATGAACTTCAGGCTCCGGGACCTGAAAAAGCACGGCATTGCCATCTTTTATCTCTCATTTGTCGCCGTTGTGCTCTCGATCGTCGCCGGCATCGTACTCAATTTTGCTTCGGTTCATGAATACGCCTTTACGGTCGGAATGCTCATCTCCCTCTTTGCGATGGTGCTCGCCACCGATGCCGTGAGCGTCAGCTCCATCTTTTCGCAGTTCGAGTTGCCGCACTCGCTCAAAGTGCTGACGGAAGGCGAATCGCTCTTTAACGATGCGACTGCCATGATCGCCTTTCTGTTTATCGGCCTGCCGCTGATGAGCGGGGCGGAGATCACCGCAGTGGATGTCTCGTTCATATTGGTCAAAGTCGTTGTCGGCTCGCTTCTGATCGGGGTGGCAGTAGGGTATATCGGCAAGATCATCCTGAGCTGGTTGCACACCGTGGTCGATGAGTTTATCGTCATCTTGTTGACAGGCTACGCGGCCTTTGTCATTGCCGAACTGCATGCTGTCCATGTCTCGGGCATTTTGACGCTTATCGCAGCCATCATGACACTTCAATACTTCATCAATAAAAACCTGAACCAGTTCAGCGAAGATGAAGAGATCATTTCAGATGACTTAACGCGAAGGCTCAGCTCGCGCGAGCGCATGATCACCACGCAGGCCCGTGTCGAAGCAAACAAGCAGTCCATCGCTTTCTTTGCCCTCTTTGCCAACGCCCTGCTCTTTGTCACCCTGGCGGAGCTGATACAGATCGATAAACTGCTAATCTATGCCAAAGAGATCATTCTCCTCTTTCTGGTCACAACGCTTATCCGTGCCCTGATGATGTTAAAGTTCTCCTTTATCTCCCGCGCAAGCGAACGCATCACCAATGTCAACTACCGCTGGTGGGCGGTTCTGACACTTTCGGGTATCAAAGGCGGTCTCTCCATCATCATGGTCCATCAGCTGCCGGACACCTTTGTCTACAAGGAGATGTTCACCCAGGTCGTCATGGGCGTGATCCTGCTTTCGATCTTTGTCTATGCAGCCGGGCTGATCGGCGTAATCGGCTATTATAAAGATGCTTTCAAAAAGGATATCGAGCTGGAGAAGTCATCGCATTAGAATCGCTAAAGCCTTCCTGAAGGCCTTTGCCAGAACGCTTTTACATTTCGGCATCATACAGATAGATCAGGTCACTGCTTCCGAGACCGACGTCGATAATATTTTTCTCTTGTGTACTTTTGGGCCAGGGCAAGATCGTAACAGACGGGGTATCCGTCTTTCTGGCAAAGCGCATATTCGCCCCTATCCCGCTCTCAAGATGCATCGCACCGACAAAGACGATCAGTTTTTCATCGGCTTTAAGCATCTGCGCGAGTTTTGCACTCTCTTCGCCCATCATCGTATCCCATGCGACCTGGACACGGTACATCCGTTCACTGCACTGCTGCTGGGACTCCCCGTTTTTCAGGCTGTGGCAGTGGCTGAAGAAAGGAGAGAGCATCGCTTTATGAACCGAGACGTTCAGATCAAGTTGATCGTAAAAGAGACGCTCTTTGTTACTCATCGCACTTAGATTCTGATCGGAGATCTTCTTTTCAAATTCTCTGCTCATGTTGATCCCGTAAAGTGAGCCGTGATTGGCAATGATCGTATCATAGACGGGTTTTGACAGATTAAAATCGTATCCCGAACGCTTTTTCCAATCCAGTGCTTTTGAGACATTGGCATCGAGCCGGCCATCAACGTACTCCCTGAGCAGTGCATTATCGGCGGGAGAAAACCACTCGTTCGCCAAAAGAACATTAAAACCGCTGCGTGAGAGTCCGTCTATCAGCTCTATCACTATCTTGTGCGCATTTGCGCTGCTGTGGTGATCGCCGACAAAGATCACCTTGTAGGGTGTGACTGCAGCAATAAAAGCTTCTTTGTTCAGACACTCTGCACGCTGCAATGAATAGTAGGTACAGCTGCTTTGAACCTTGTAGCTGAGCGAAGAGGCCGTTTTATCTGCGCACCCCGCAAATAGCACAAGTAAGCTCACAAATATCGACAAATTCTTCATTGCTAATTTCCTTTTCGCTATGATATCAAATATATAACGTAATAGGCTAGACCATGGCATTCAACCTTAAACACTACATCTTCCGTGCCTTTCGTGAACTTCTTTTATATCACCACAGCTCGCTTGAATTCAGAGCTAAACTGTTTGCCGCGGTCATCGCCGCCAATGATAAATACGGCGAGTGTGAACTGGCAATCGTGCAAGAGACAGGTATGGCCCTCTATAAAGATGATTTGAACAGGGCGAACACGCTTCGACTGACAGTTGAAGAGTATTTGGATAAAATTTTTCAAAACAACGGGCTTGCCATTGATGAACTTATCGAGGATCTGTTATGGGATCTGAAAGATGTTCCCCGTTATGCAGATAAGATCTCGATAGAACATTACCAGAAGATCATGGCTTGCTGCGAAGATGAAGATACCAGGATCTATCAAGAGCGAATTGTCGATCTCTATCAAAGGTTAAAAGATGATTATGAAAAATCTCGTAAGTAGTTGCTTGATTGTGTTGATCTTAAGCGGCTGCGGGAACAGAGCAGAACCGGTTGAAGATGAGGCAAATATAACCTCTCAACAGCAGTATGAACACGGCAAGATAGAGACTCACTCTACCGAATGAGTGAAGCGTGAAGCGAATATAAAAAGAGGCCTCGGTCCACCTTAACGTCAACTGCCCGTTGAAGTTTTAGCTTCGTCAGGTCGAAAGGCAACCTTTGTCTGCCCTTCGGGAAGCGGTGCAAGATGCACTGAATCCGAAACGCCGATTAGCCTTTATACGGTACCAGCTGATAACCCTCGCTCATCAGCTTCATCACACCGCCGACAAGGTTTTTCACGTTATACCCCTGTTGTGCCATAAAGTTGGCAACCTGCGAAGTGCGGGCACCGGTACGGCAGATCAGACCTATTTCGACCTCTTTGCCGCCAAGTGCATCGATCGCTTTTAAAAAGCCCTCGGCATCATAACCGCCGCGTTCGTCAAAGAACATGATCGTTTTACAGCCCGGTACGACACCTGTCTGCATCCATTCGCCTTCTGTACGGATATCAACGATGACCATATCTGAGTTTTCTAACATCTCTTTATTTGGAGTTACATTAATGCTCATGACATACCTTATAAGTAAAATTTGCCGAAATTATACCAAAATTTGCCGTCAGTAACTTTAGACAGAAAAACAGTACCGGCATTTAAGGTTTTAAAGTGAAAAACGTTTCGGGTCAAAAAAACTTTCGTCTGAAATATTTGAAAAAGAGGCATTGATCGAAGTGAAGATATCAGGATATTTCTCTTCCATCCCTTTCAGCATCGCTTTCATCTCGGCTCTTGCAAAGGGCATCTTCACATCAAAACGCATACTCGGGCAGGCTTCATCACCGATCGCTTCAAGACCGTTCTCTTCGGCAAAAGCGCGCAGCTGGCGTTCACGCATCTGAATCAGCGGACGGATAACGATCAGGCCGTTGCCCGCCCTGTATTTCGGAGAGAGGGCGCGCAGCTGCCCGTTGTAAATAAGATTCATAAAAAAGCTCTCCGCTGCATCGTCGAGGTGGTGCCCCAATGCCAGCTTGTTGCAGCCGAACTTCTCAGCCGCACTGTAGAGCGAACCTCGCCGCATACGGGAGAAAAAGGAGCAGAACGAAGAGTTCTTGCGGATCTTCTCCTGCGCAGTCTCATAGATCCTGGTATCATAGATCTCATGTTTGATGCCGTACTTTTCGCAATGTTTTGTGAGATAATCGAAATTTTCGCCCATGCCGTAGCCTACGGTCACCGCGATAAAATCAAAATCAAAAGGGGCACGGCGCTGCTGCTCTTTGAGGGCATGGATCAGGGTCAGAGAGTCTTTGCCGCCGCTAAGACCGACAAGGATCTTGTCGCCCTCTTCAATCAGTTCAAAAGCACCGTTGGTCTTGCCCATCTGTTTCATGATCTTCTTGGAGGGAACGATCAGGGGAGTGTTATCTCTCAAGTCTGTCAACCATCTTCATGATGAAATCGGCACTGATCTTTGCAGAGCTTTCCATGAATTCGTCGAAGTTAAAACTTGCATCGGTATCGGCGGTATCACTGATCGCCCGCAGGATGAACACAGGGACATCAAGCGCGTCGCAGACGACGGCGACCGATGCGCCTTCCATCTCCAGAGCATCCGCATGAAACGTACTCTCAATAAAGGCTTTCCGCTGCGGATCGTGTACGAACTGGTCACCGGTCGCTATCGTCCCCTCCTGCAGCGGCTTACCCATCTCATCGGCCACTTCAAAAGCGAGTCTGCGCAGCGCAGCATCGGTTTTGACAAACTGAGACCCGCCCGGTACAAACCCGTGCGGGTGGCCAAAGGCAGTGATATCAAGGTCGTGCTGGCAGAGCTCTTTTGCAACGATCAGGTCGCCGATCTTTAGTGCCGGGTTGATCCCGCCTGCAACGCCTGAAAAGAGCATCTTTTCGACACCGAAGCGGTGTATCATGGTACTCGCCGTCAGCGTTGAGAAGACCTTTCCGATCTTCGAATAGGCAATCACAAGATCGACGCCGTTATAATCTGCTTCATAATAACTGTTGTCGGCAATATCCGTACTTTTGTACGCGCCCACTTTTGCAAGGATCGGTGCGATCTCTTCGGGCATCGCCCCCATGATTCCTATTTTCAAATCTCTTCCTTTTTAATGACTTCTATGACCGGTTCAAATTTCGGGCAGATATGTCTGATCTGACCTCTGCTGTCCAGCAGACGGCTGCCGCCCCAAAAACCGAGGCCGTCTTCGAAACCGACCCGGTTAACGAAGACGACTTCCGCTTCCATATCAACAGCCGCTTTTTCCAAGAGCTTCTGCCATGTCGCTTCGATTGCCAACCCCTCATCGCTGAAACCGCGTGCCGGTGAGGCCGCCAGGATATAGATGATCTCTGGGTGTTCGTCTTCCAGATCCTCGAGCAGGTTTGCCGCCCAAAGGTCTTCACAGACCAGCATCGCCGCCCGGCCGAAGCGCGTCTCAAAACTCACGATCCTGTTGCCGGGTCTGAAGTAGCGTGCCTCTTCAAACATCCCGTAGTTGGGCAGATGGACTTTATGGTGTATGTGTACCATCTCGCCTTGAGAAAAGTAGAGTGCCGCATTATAAAAACCGTTCTCTTCTTTGATCGCAGCCCCGATGACGATATCGATTTTTTGACTTGCTGCTTTCAAAGTGTCCAGCTCATCGAGCTGCCAAGCATCTTCATGAAGTTTATCCTGAAGCATATAGCCGTTGAGTGCAAGTTCCGCGAATACGATGAGATCGGAATGTTCGGCGGCAGTGGCGATCAGGGAGAGCGCCGTATCCAGATTGCTTCGGTTTAATCGCGGGGCATTTTGGACAAGGGTCAGGCCCTTAACGAATCGGCTCATGAAAGCTCTTCTATGACCTTTTGCAGTGATTCCATATCTGAGACATTGAGTGTCGGCATCTCGCCGTTGATACGGCGGTTAAGTCCTTTGAGCACCGAACCGTTTCCAAACTCGATGGCCATATCGACATCGTCTTTGATCGCGATGATCGACTGTTTGTACAGAACCGGACGGACAAGCTGTTCGGTAACCAGTTCAAGCGCCTGCTGTTTGGTCTCATACGCCTTCGCCGTGACATTGGAGATGACCGGTGCGACAAACGGATCTTTAAGCATGCGTTCGAGCTCGGCTTTAAGCGGCGCCTGTGCAGAAGCGAGCAGCGGACAGTGACTCGCAACGGACATATTTAAAAGCAGTGCGCGTTTGGCCCCTGCCGCTTTAAAGGTCGCTTCCAGACTGGCAAGATCAGGTTTCAGGCCTGCGATGACCAATTGGCCGTCTTGGTTGTAGTTCGCCGGCCAGACACTTTTGTTCTCTTTGTTGCGCGCATCACGGCAGATCTCTGCCACCGCCTCATCATCAAGTCCGACGATCGCCATCATTCCCGCTTCAATGCCCTCGCATGCTGCCTGCATAAGCGAACCGCGTTTGTACGTCAGCTCGACCGCATCAAGGTAGTCGATCGCACCGGCAGCGCACAGCGCAGAGATCTCGCCAAGAGAGTGTCCAAGCAGAAGCGTCGGCTTGATCGCATGCTTGTGCTGAAAGAGTTTATACGCAATGATACTTACAAGCAAGATAGCCGGCTGGGTATACTCTGTCTGGTTGATCTTCTCGTTCTCTTCAAACAAAAGGGCTTTAAAGTCAACACCGATACGCTCACCGGCTCTGTCGAACATCTCTTTTGCCATATCAGAGTTTTCGTAAAACGATCTTCCCATGCCGATACTCTGGCTTCCCTGCCCTGGGAAGATCATTGCAATTCTTTTACTCATATTTATCCTTATCAATATTATTTTTTTCAAAAAGCCTATAAAAATGGGACCACTGCACAATAAGGCGTACTGGCGTTGTTACTGCTTCGCTAAAGAGGGCAAAAAAGCGCAGGAGGCTTTGCTATTCTAAACCATATTCTCTTAGTTCTTCGATCTTTTTACGCAATGTGTTCCTGTTAAGACCCAACTTCTCTGAGAGCTGCAGTTGTGACTTAAACTGCTTTAATCCGGCACGGATCAGCGGCACCTCATAAAGATGCAGATAGTTGCGGTAGTCATTTTTTGAGCCGAGTTTATCACTCAAAAATTTTTGCATGACTTCCATCAACTCATTTTCATTAATGCCTGTAAATGAGTAGTGTAAAAAAAGCTGTTTCCTCAAAGAGACAGCATTCTGACTTAGATCAAGTTCATAATTCGGCATCTCAAATGGTTTATCTTCACCAAAAACAGCATTAGCTTCTTGATAAAACAGTTCCAGCAGTGGCCTGACATCTTCAAGACGCTCTCGCAGCGGAGGAAGATGGATACGTACACTGAAACTCTCATGTAAAAGTGTATTTTGACTGCTGCGGCTGGTCGCAACGACACGTGTTTTAGAGGCCGCAATCGTATCAAGCAGACGTTTAAGATTGGGTGCATCTTCGATATGGGTGATAATGACTTCACTGTAAGCAGCCATTGCTTCGAGAAGCTCATCCAAATTATGCGAACTGAGTATTGGTGCGTTGGGAAGGATATAGCGCGCAAGCGTCAACTTGCCCGTAGCGTTCTCGCCGTAAATGAGTGCATTTACGCTGAGAGTTTTTAGCAGATTGGCAGTTTTAAATGCTTCAGTTGAAGCACGGGACGTGCCTAAAAAATTAGTGACACCCACAACCTGTACCACATGACTCGCCTGCTGCAGGAGCGTTTTCGACAGGAACACCTGAAAGGATCTCATCTGCAGAAGCATCACGTACATTGTTAATAGTAACAGTAAACATCAGTTCTTTACCGGCAAGTGGGTGGTTGAAGTCAACGACGACAGCATCTTCCTTGATCTCTTTAACAGTCACTTGAACAGTACCGCCGTCTTCGCCTTGGCCATAAAGTGTTTGACCCACTTCAAGCTCGATCCCGGCAAACTGCTCTTTTGGAACCTCTTGTGTCGCGTCGGCATTGTACTCGCCGTAAGCGTCTTCAGGCTTCACAAGAACATCGCCTTTCTCACCGATAGCCATGTTTTTGATTCCGGCTTCAAGACCGGTAATGATCTGACCTTTACCAAAGATAAACACCAGTGGCGCACCACCGACGTTAGAGTCAACGATTTGATCGCCGTCTTTTACTTCGTATTCGATTGAAACGACTTGATTCTCTGAAATTGCCATTTTAAATTCCTCATTTTTTGGATACTTTTAAGAAGATCCCTTGGATAATTCAAACGCGATTTTAACACATTAAACTATGGATTGGCTGAAAATTATACAAAGAGTTGAAGTATTAAGAACCGATATCATGCATATCGCATGAGAACGGATAAAGCAGAGGGTATCTATTTTAGTGTGTCGAGCCGTTTTTTGGATTCTGCTGCCTCACCGGAGCCGGGGTATTTGGCGATTACGGCATCGTAAAATGCTTTGGCATGCTTTAGATCGCCTGTCTTCTCCATCGAGACCGCTGTACGGTAGATCAAAGTAGGCATGTACGAAGCACTCTTATAGAGCGAAGCGCTCTCTTTATAATGGGCGATCGCTTTGGCATAATTTTTTTCTACGTAATAGATCTGGCCGATCATATAATGGGAGTGCGCAGGTTTGTAATTTCGGTTGACCAACTCTTTGTACTCTTGCAGAGCTTGTGTGTATTTCCTGTCATTGTAATCGTTCATTGCATCGGTGGCCAGATCACCGTTGCTTATCTTTTTTGTACTGCTATTAGTCGGTTTTTTTTTTAACTCGTCAGCGACTAGCGATTTAAAGGCATTGACATCCTTGACAAGCTTATCGAAACTGTCTTTTGTGACGAAAGAAGCGCTCTGTTCGTCCATAATCTTGCTCAAGCTTTCAATCGCCGTTTTGAGTTGAAGAATATTTTCGTTATTTGTCGCGATCTGTGATTCAAGCACTTGAAGACGCTCTTGCGCACTGCTGCCTTCATTCTCACGGGATTTGCTAAGGTCACCCAAAGCAACGCGGTTCTGCTGCGATTTCATCGCAATCGCTTCAAGTACCGACTGCAGGCCGTCGACCCGCTCGCGCAACGACTCTATCTCATTGTTCTGTGAACGGAGCGTACGGTTGTTTTGCTGCAGAATCTGTTTGTTTTCAAGGATCTTCTTTTCTGCTGCAGTCAGGCCATAAGGGTTGTCGCTGTCAAGGTTACCGGCCCCAAAAGCAGAAGGCTCGCCGGCTAGAAGCGAAAAAGGGAGAAAAAGTGCGAAATATAAGAGGAGACGCATCTGCTTTATACTTATGGCAGCAGTTTAAAATCTACGCGGCGGTTTTTGGACCAGCACTCTTGTGTCTGTTCCGTACAGACCGGGTTGCTTGAACCGTAACTGACCATCGTGATACGACTTGCTTTAATACCGTCATTGATCAGCTCGTCTTTGACAGCATTGGCACGTTTCAGGCCGAGAGCAAAGTTATACTCGTCTGAACCCCATTCATCACAATTGCCCTCGAGTTTGATAGAGTATTGCTCTGCAATATTCATCGCTTTTGCATCGTTATGAAGTATTTGAACATTTTTGCGTAAGATCACGATATCGTCTTCCACCAATTTGTATTGGTCGAATCCAAAATAGATGGGCGCTATTTTTGCTTCGATACTCTCAAGCGTCATGTTACTGCTTTCGTCGGAACCGATAGAGATAATGCCGGACTCCGCGTCTGCTGCGCTGCCCTCATCTACAATATTGATCTCTTCGGCCTGCGTCCCGGCACTGCTAGCCTGATCATCAATGACCGGTTTTGTTCCGCTGCATCCAGACAGTGTCAAAATAGCCAGTAAAGAGCCTGTAAAAAGTAGTGCTTTCATCTATATCCTTCATCTCATTCGTTTCAGGATTTTAGCGACTTTCAGATAAAGAAGAGCTAATCCCGAATATGCGTATATATATACAAAGGCATGATTATAATTGCTGATTAGAAATGGCGGGTAAACTAAGCGGAGATAGCGCTCTTAAATAAAATCCGCGCAAGACAAGAGCGCCTATTATCGGATAATGCGTGATATGCGAGCGAAAACTCACCAGTCAATTGACTGGATATCACCGCCGATTAGCGGAAACAGGTAGTTTTTGTTCTGGTTGAGTCTTATCACGCCGACAGAGCTCTGATTTTGATATTTTTTGACAAAAATAACGGTTCCTCCGTCTCTTGAGAAGAGAGGATGTTCATTGATCCCTGTTGCTGTAAGGCGGCGGATAAAATCGGTCTTTGTTGAGATCAGGTGCAGATTAAAGGTATTTTTTGAAAATGCATTTGAACTTTCACGTGCGGTATAGACAATATAGTTATTGT
>CAZNQJ010000009.1:0-12899 GCA_964575205.1 uncultured Campylobacterales bacterium
CTTAGAGAGGTACTCCGTTTTGAATTCCGCATATTTATTTCTATTATACACCTTTAGCCATCTGTTTCTATAAGAGTACTCTCCTTTTGAAATTTGCAATGCAAACGCCGACGGTTATTGCCTCTGCTTTACTTCCAACTTCGTAAACCGTCTTCTAAACAGCTTCTCGATCTCCATAACCGCAACCAGTCCGAAAGCAAGCAGCAGCAGCCAGGAAGCGAAGCTGACGGGCTGTAGCGCCAGCAGATGCTGCGTCCAAGGCAGGTGTATCGCGGCGATATGCAGTATCTGGGTCGCAAAGAGAGATGATGACCAGCCTGTTGTTGCGGTGGTCCATACCGAAAATAGAGGCGTGTTCGCTTCGGCTGTTGAACACATGCAGGTTTTCAAAGAGTACCATCGGAAGCAGCGTGGCATTGTGGGCCGATTCGGTCGGTATGCCCTGCGGTGTAAGCCAGTAAAAAAGAGCCAAAGCAAAAAAGCTCTAACTGTTTTTGATTTTTTTGACAACGATCAGGAACTCCCTCTCCGCCTCTTCGAGTGAGGCAGCCGTCTCTTTGATCGCCTTCTCGTACTCCGGGACATAATATTTCTGCAGTGCGTTTACCCTGACAACCGTTTTTTTGAGCTCGTCCGCAAGCCGCCACGCCTTGAGCTCGACTTCGGCAAGGGCAAGGATTTGCACTGTCGTCTGAATAAACGACTTTCTCGCCACTTCCAGAAAAAGGGTTTCGGAAGCGATGTCCAGGGGAGAGCGCACCTGCTGCAGCTCATAGGTGATTTTGGGCGTAAGAATGCCCATAAAGCTTCGCTCGTACACATGCAGTTTCCCGTTGAAAACCGGCAGGGCCGCCTCTCTCTTCAACTGGATCTTTCCGCTCTCCATAAAAGCTTTTGTCAGCAGGCGGTAACTTTGCCGCACCGCCTCGTTCAGCTTTGCCCGTTCCCCATCGACTTCGTCAAGCAGAGAGATGATCTCTTTGAGCAGGATGTTGCGCTTCTCTTCAAGGACCTGGGCACCGTTATGCACCAGTGCAAGGTCTTTTTTCAGCTCCAGCAGTGCCGTCTTGTTTTTCGCGTGGATCATTGCAGATGCTCTGAAATATCGTCAGGTTTAAGCCGTGTCAGCGACGCCGCCGGCAAGAGTCTCAGCAGCTCCCAGCCCAGCGCGAGCGTCTGTTCGAGCGTACGCTCTTCATCATTTCTCTGGGCGATAAAACGGCTTTCAAAAGCCTTTCCGAAGGCCAGATAGTTCTTCTCCGCCTCCCCCATCTCCCCTTCACCGATGATCGAAGCGAGCATCTGCGCTTTTTTGGCCTTGGCGTAGGCGGCATAGATCTCTGCCGACCAGCGCAGCTGCTGCGCGGATGCGGCATGGTTCATCAGACGCGAAAGCGAGGGCAGGACGTTGATCGGAGGATAGACTCCCCGCTGCTGAAGCTCCCGCTCCAGCACGATCTGCCCTTCGGTGATATAGCCGGTCAGGTCGGGGATGGGGTGGGTAATGTCCCCGTCTGGCATCGTCAGGATCGGGATCTGCGTCAGCGAACCCTCTTTCTGCTTTAAAATGCCGGCCCGTTCATAAATAGAGGCCAGATCGCTGTACATATAGCCCGGGTAGCCCTTTCGGCTCGGAATCTCTTCGCGGCGTGAAGAGACTTCCCTGAGGGCGTCACAGTAGTTGGTCATGTCATAGAGGACGGTCACGACATCATACCCCTTCTCAAAGGCCAGATATTCCGCGAACGTCAGCGCCGAACGCGCAAGCAGCAGCGTATTGATGCTCGGCTCATCCGCCAGGTTCAGAAAAACAGCGGTGGATTTGAAGTTCCCGCCGGATCGGATACTCTGCATCAGATAGTCGGCATCTTCGTATTTGATGCCCATTGCGGCAAGCACTACGGCCCCTTTTTCCGTAGAGGGGCAGATCTGGCGCACCAGCTGTGCCGCCAGTTCATTGGTAGGCGCCCCGGCCACGGAAAAAACAGGGAGCTTCTGTCCCTTGACCAGGACATTCAGACCGTCGATCGCCGATATGCCGGTCTGGATGAACTCTTTCGGATAGTCTCTCTGAGCCGGGTTGTAGGCCGAACCGCCGATAGGAAGCTTCGCTTCACTGTGAATGGCGCCTGCGCCGTCTGTCGGCTCGCCGAAGGCGTTCAGCACCCGCCCGAGCATCGTCTCGCTGACCCCCAGTTCGAATGTGCTGCCGGTAAAATGCACTTTGAGGTCATCGATGTTCAGGCCGTAAGGCTCGCCCAGGATCTCTATCAGCATCACCGTCTCAGAAAGCGAGGCCACTTTCCCGTACAACGTTTTCCCTTCCGATCGGACCACCACTTTCTCCCCGTATCGGACGCCCGCTATCGGTTCAAAAAAGAGCAGTGACCCTTTGAGCTTTTGCGCCCCGGTATATTCAATGATCATGAGATTTCTCCAAAGCCCAGCAGCAGCGTTTCATACTGCTGCTGCATCCGTATATGCCACTGCTCGAACCACACCGTCTCACTGTTGGGTACGCTCATCCTGGCAAAGAGCAGCTCCTGTACGACCGGCTGATCTTTTAACAATACCGCAGGGATCCCTTTTTCCCGGTAGCCGCGCTCCCACCACTGGTGCAGGGCCTGAAGCGCCTGCGCCATGCACATCTGCTTTGCAGGCGAAGCAAACATGTCGATCGCATCGAAAGCGTTCTGCTGCAGAAAGAACTCCTTGACCAGATCGGCCATAAAGAGGATCAGCTTCTGATCTTCGGGCAGGGCTTCGCTGCCCAGCAGTTTGACGATACGCTGCAGTTTCTCGTCATGCTGCAGCAGTTCGATCAGCCAGAGCCGCACTTCGCTCCAGCCCGGGTAGCCCGCCTCCCACCACGCTTTGACGCTCCCGGCGTAGGCGCTGTGGCTAAGGAGATGGTTGATCGAGGGGTAGAACCGGGCATTGGCCAGCTCCTTGTCAAGCGCCCAGAAGACAGAGGTAAACCGCTGCGTATGGCGTGTCACCGGCTCGGAAAAATCGCCGCCCGGAGGCGATACGGCACCGATCATCGTCACCGCACCCGAACGCTCTCCCAGCGTTTTGACCGCCCCGGCACGTTCATAGACCGAAGCGATACGCGATGCAAGGTAGGAGGGGAAGCCCTCTTCGGCCGGCAGTTCGTTCATCCGCCCCGAGAGTTCGCGCATCGCTTCGGCCCACCTTGAGGTCGAATCGGCCATCAATGCAACGCTGTAGCCCATATCGCGGAAATATTCCGCGATCGTCAATCCCATATAGATGGAGGCCTCACGGGCAGAGACCGGCATATCGGAAGTGTTGGCGATCAGGACCGTCCTCTCGATCAGCCGCTTTCCGCTCTTGGGGTCTTCGAGCTCGGGAAACTCCCTGAGCACCTCGGTCATCTCGTTGCCGCGTTCGCCGCAGCCGATATAGACAATGATGTCGGCATCGCTCCACTTGGCCAGGGTCTGCTGCAGGATCGTCTTTCCCGTTCCGAAGCCGCCGGGGATCGAAGCGCTGCCCCCTTCGATGATCGGAAAGAGAAAGTCGATGATCCGCTGTCCGGTGATCATCGGTTTTGCAGAGAAGACCCGCTCTTTGAAAGGGCGGGGAATGCGTACCGGCCACCGCTGTACCATCGTCAGTCTCTCCCCGTCTTCGAGTTCGATCAGCGTATCGTCCAACCGGTAGGTCCCCTCCTGCGCAGCAAAACGGATTACCCCCTGCCTTGCAGGCGGCATCAGAATGCGGTATTCAAAGCTGTTCGTCTCGGTGACACGCCCGATCAGTCCGCCGGCTTCTATCCTTTCGCCGGCCCTGACAGAGGGGGTGAAATGCCACTGCTTTTGGCGGTCAAGCGGGTCGAGCCTCAGCCCCTTCTGCATGCGGGTCCCGATCTGTTCAAGCGGACGCTGTATGCCGTCATAGATCGATCCCAGCAATCCCGGACCTAACTGTGCGCTGAGCATCTCGCCGCTGAAGAGTATCTTTTCGCCGAGCTTGAGCCCCTCGGTCTCTTCATAGACCTGTATCACGCACCCTTCGAGGTCACGCTCGATCACTTCGCCGACCAGACCCGCTTCTCCGACATAGGCGACATCCTGAATACGGACATTCTCGCCATCAAGACGCACTTTGACGATGGGACCGGAAATAGAGCTCACGCTTGCCATGGACCCTCCTCAAAATGCATACTTGAAACGATATCGTCGCCGAGCTCTTCGATAATACGCTCCACGGAGTACTCGATATAGAGGTTGCCGCTTGTAAAAACGACCTGCTCTTTTTTACTTTCATGCAGATCGAACCGTTCTGTTTTCACCGACGCCGCATACGCTTTTGGCATGATAAGCACTCCTGTTTCATAGTTTTGCGACACCCAGTCGATAAAGCACTCTGCCAGTGCCGGAAATGCCTCTGCAAGCCGTACTCTCAGCGCCGATTCCAGAGCCTGTTTACGCTCTTTTTTATAGGCGGACCATTGCCTCTTCACCTCGTCAGAAACGCCCCTTTTTCCCTGCTTCTGCCGTGCAGAGAGCTCCCGCTTCCATTCAGAACGTGACTGCTGCAGCCACCTCTCTGTCTCCTGCTGCGCCTCTTTCTCTTTTTCAAGCGCATAGGCAGACGCTTCATCTTCTGATTTCTTTACTTTCGCTGCGATACGTTTTTTGCTCTTTAGCGCATAACGTTCAAAGTCGGATACCGAGGATATTGGCAAGGTACTCCTTTAGATTTGCTTCATGATGCGTTCCGTCCATCGACGGGATAAAGACAACGGCCGGAACAGCCCTCTTTTTGATCACGGCGCTGAAACGCTCGGAAAAAACTGCAAAATAACGGTCGACGACTGCGATCACGCCGATCTCACGGCTTTCAAGCAGCCGCTGCATCTGTTCGACGAACATCACCTCATCCTCGACAACGACCCCCTCAATGCCTGCAAGCGAAAAGCCGAGAGACTCCTCCTCATTGCCGACAACGACCAGCTTCATCCCACGTTCCCCAGGATCATGATCGCGATGATCAGACCGTAGATGGCAATGCCTTCGGCCAGACCGAGAAAGATCAGGGCTTTGCCCGAGATCTCCGGCTTCTCTCCGATGGCGCCCATCGCGGCAGCGCCGACCAGGCCGACGGCGATACCCCCGGCTATTGTCGAGAGCCCCACCGCGATCGCCGCGGCGATATAGGCGGCCCCCTCATCCGAAATCGTCGTCTCTGACGCCGACAACGCAAGCGGCAGCAGCGACATCATAAATAATCTCTTAATTGGCATTTTTATCTCCTAATGTGTAAGGTCGGTACGGAAGGCCGCCGCCTTTAAAGAAGCGTTTGAAAAACTCATAATACTCCAGACGCAGCGTCTGGATCGTCACAACGACACCTTCGAGAACAATGATAACACTATTTCCGACGATTATCGACAGCCAGTAGAAAAAAGACTCCCCCTGACTTTCGCTGATGATCCTCGCAATACTGAAAACCGCCATAAAGAGGGCACCGTGAGCCAGTGCGAAGGCTCCCACACGCAGAAAAGAGATCGTATTGGTGACCGTATCCATCAGTTCCCGGAGAAGATCGATCACGGCCTGCGTCTTCTCCTGCGTTTTTCGTATCATCAGAATAAAAATGGCCAGCAGCAGCAGCGAGAGGAGTATCACTTCATAGGTGATATCCATTTTCTGCACAAGCGACTTTACCGCGATGCCGATGATGAACCAGTAGACAAGGAGCCATAGAACGCTCCCCTCGCTGACAAACAGCAGACTCAGCTCCCGGCGTTTGATCGCGGTCACCATGTGCAGCAAAAAGCTGAGGGTGATGATGGCGATGCCGATGCCGATGCTGAAGATGATCGTCGACTGAATATTTTCGATGGGGGTAAACAGCAGATCCGGAAGCAGGTGGTGCACACCGAAGACCGAACCGTATAAGAGGCCGAAAAAGGTAGACGAAATACCGCTGAGACAGTAGATCTGTCCCAGATCGGCGTAATTCGGAGAGAATCTTTTTACTGCCCATCCGAGAAGAGCCAGGATCAGGCCATGGCCCACGTCGCCGAACATGATCCCGAAAAGAAGCAGGAAGGAGAACGCGAACGGCACCACCGGATTGATCTCGCCGTATCTCGGATGGGCAAAACTGCTGATGAGTCGTTCAAAGGGTTTGAGCGCCAAAGGTGTCTGCAGCAAGACGGGAGCCTCACCTTCCAATGGCTGAAAGGTGACGGTTGCATGCGCAATGTCAGCGCCGAACGTTTTGGCGCTTTTCTGCGGAACCCACCCCTCAAGCAGCAGTTTGTCATTGACTTCCCTGAGCGCCGTTCTGGCCTCTTCAAATGCGTGCAGCGCGTCCAGAGAGTTTTCAATGTTCTGCAACTGCGCCCTGAATTCGTCCGCCATCGCTTTTTTGTCCCGCTGAAGCTGCTCCTCTGCCTGCCGATGCAGTGCAAATGCCTGATCCGAAAAATATTCATCAGAGATCTCAATGGCCTTGACCGTATTGAATGCCCTGCCCACTTCTATCGCATCCTCCTCTTCGAAGAAGACCGCAACGGCATTGGTCTGCTCAAAGAGAGGCCGGTCGACCACCAGCAGCCCTTTCTGCTTCATAGCAAGCCGCAGCAGTTCTGTCGCTTCCATCGTCACCATGGCAACACGCATATTCAGATAGGTCAGCCCGGCAGAGAGCCTCTGGAGATCGACCACCGGAGCAAGCGCTGTTTTAACACGACCTGCTTTGTCAAAACGTTCCGACTCCTGCTCCGAGTCTTTAAGCTGAATCGAGATCTCATCGATTTTCGCCCCGATCACCACAAGCGTGTTTTCCGTCTGATCAAGAAGGTCCGCCAGATCCGAAACAGAGACTACTGCCCTCCTGTCAGGCTCGATTTCAAGCGTAGCCATATATTTTTGTACAAATGACCGCAGGGTATTGACCCGGTTTGTTTCCGATTCGCTTTTAAGCCGGTGCTCTCTTTTATCGATATGGAGCAGTCCCGTTTTGCCGATAGCCTCAAGCACGGCATCACTCTGTTGCGGTTCAATCGCAATCCCGACACGGAGCATCTTTTCCGGGAAAAACATGCTCAGCCCCCTACCGTCATCGCAATGATCTCGCTGCTGCCGAGACCGAATGCCACGCCTTCGGTAACGGCTCTCAGATCCGAGATCTCGATCTCGATCAATCGCAGCAGTGAGAACGGCAGTGCGATGGAAAAAGGGTAGCCGCTCCATACAGACAGGAGCTGTTGGCGGTGATAATTGAAAAGCACCTTTCGGAAGGTCTCGTAATCGTCAAACCCTTCGCCCAATACCGGTTCGACGCTGCGTGAGAGCTGCTCAATAGTGCCGGCATCGCAAAGCAGCGCAAGTTCCCCGATGGTAAATCTTTCGCCGTAAGGAAGCATATACAGAAGCGTCTCTTCCAAAGATTGCCGGTAAAGCAGGCGAAATTTCACCAGGTTATAGAGATTGAGAAGATCGAAGTAGCTTCCGACCATCTTTTTGAGCTGACGCCGTTCCAGCGCGGGAAGTTCGAGCATGCTTTTTTTAAGCAGACCAATATGCTCTCTATCGATATGACGAAAAAGCTCTTGCGGGTCGGCACAGTGCATCCGGGCCGTTTTTTCATCCACTAACGCATATTTTGCCACAAAGAAGATATCAAACAGCGCCTTGTATCGCTTGCCCACCCCCCGGATCAGCTTGCTGCGCTGATGAACAAAGGCTTCTGAAAGCCCGCGATGGATCCCCTCGGCTGTGACGGCGGTGATAAAGGGGGCGTAAGGGGTAGACGCCAGGGCACTGTAGAGCTCTCCGACGCTCCTTGATGCAGCAAGTTCCCGCATGGTCTCACGGTCGATCAGTTGCGAACGCATCGTACGGCAGCGGGCACTGAGATAGCCGTATTTAGCCGCTTTGACTAAGGGCATGCCCGCTCCTTTGCCACGGACAGCAGATAGTCGACCAGCGCATCGATATCGACCGATTCGTCAAAGGCTTCCATCTTTTGATGCAGTGCCGCCAGGGCTTGGCGGCGCTCCGCTTCAACTTTTTCAGCAAGTGCTGCCGTATCGCTCTCTTTTTGCTTCTCAAAAAGCTGCTGCTCTTCTTCGATCAGGCGTTTGGCACGGAGGTCCGCCTCTCTCTTTACTTCCTGCACAGCTGCAGCGCTCTTTTTCAACGCGGTGTCCGCCTCTGCATCAAGGGCAAGTATCTTTTCGGTCAGTCCGTTCATGATATCGTCTCTGAAGGCCGGTATAGAGATGCACGGCAGCATTCAGTCGTTTTATGATTCATGCTTTTTTCTTGCTCCATACCGCTTCCTTCCTCCCATCAACATCCAACTGAAGTCGAAAAACATCCGCTGTCTGCAAACCTTCGATGATTAATAATATCTTATATCTCATATTTAATCTCTTAGCTGTCGATAAACAGACAAAAATGTCCAGAAATCTCCTCACCCCTGTTCAAACGCACAACGCCTTCACGAAAGAAGATTCGGTTTCCCATCTTTTGACATCTATGCTAAACTTGTTTTCAACAGAGTACTATCAATGCGTCCATCCACTTTTACTAATGAGGTTCCCGTGAAAAACAGTGCAGCAGCAAACGACGGACAAGAGATGGTGGTCAAAGAGCGTTTTATCCTCAAAAAGGCCTATCGTGATGCGATCCGCAGCAAAACGGCACGCTTCGGTTTTGGAGGCTTCGGAGAGGTGACCTACTACCGAACATACAGCCGCATCAAGCAAGACGGATCGCAGGAGCAGTGGTCCGATACGGTGCTACGGGTCATCGACGGGGTGATCTCCGTGCGCAAGGACCACTATCTGAAAAACGCTCTTGCCTGGGAAGAAGAGCGATGGCAACACTACGCATACCGTCTCGCCGACGCCATGTTCGAGATGAAATGGCTTCCGCCGGGGCGCGGACTGTGGGTAATGGGGAGCAGCTACGTCTACGAACGCGGCGGCGCGGCGCTGAACAACTGCGGCGCGGTCGATACGGCTGACCTCTCGCTGGCGGCGGACTGGGCGATGGATATGCTGATGTGCGGGGTCGGGGTCGGTTTCAATACGGCGTGGAGAGGCGAAGGTGCCGCCATGCCGGACAAATCCCGCCCCGCCCCCTTTCGCATCCCCGACAGCCGCGAGGGGTGGGTCGCGTCGGTGCGCCTGCTCATCGAGAGCTATACCAAAGGCGGCGCATGGCTGCGTTTCGACTATGGCGACATCCGTCCCGAAGGTTCGCCGATCAGAGGTTTCGGCGGTACCGCGTCCGGTCCGGGGCCCCTGAAACAGCTGCATCAGCGCATCGAAGGCTACCTCGACGCCTACTGCCGCGGAGAGATCGACCAGACACGTGCCGTAGCGGACATTATGAATGCCATCGGCGTCTGCGTCATCGCGGGAAATGTCCGCCGCAGCGCGGAGATCCTGCTGGGCTCCGTTGACGACACCACCTTTCTCGAGCTCAAAGACTACAAGAAGAACCCCGACCGTACCGAGATAGGATGGGTCTCCAACAATACGGTCGTATAAAAAATGAGCGAAGAGGTCCAAGATCTGCCGATCATTGCCGCCCATATCCGCGACAACGGCGAGCCGGGCATCATGAACCTTATCAACGTCCAGAAATATGCCCGCTACGGCGACGAGAACGGGGACAAGGCGTGGCTGGCAAACCCCTGTTCGGAGATCCCCCTCGAGAGTTTCGAGCTGTGCAACCTCGCCGAGGTCTTTTCGGAGCGCTGCGGCAGCGAAGCAGAATTTTACGAAGCGCTGGAGTTCGCGACCTTCTACGCTTCCACGGTTGCACTGCTGCCGACCCACAGGCCGGAAACCAATGCCGTCATCGTGCAAAACCGCCGTATCGGGGTCAGCCTCTCCGGCATTGCGGAGATGCTCGACGGGTTCGGAGCAGCCGAGCTGACGCGGCGTCTGCGAAAAGGGTATACACTGGTACGCTCCGTCAACCGGGAGCTGGCGGCCGAAGCGAAGGTTCCCGCTTCACTGCGGGTAACGACGGTAAAGCCTTCGGGCACCATCAGCCTGCTTGTCGGGGTGAGCTCGGGAATGCACTTCCCGACCTTCCAGTATGCCATCCGCCGTATGCGCGTCGGCAGCAGTTCCCCTCTCTGCGGCCTGTTAAAAGCCGCCGGCATTCCCAACGAGCCCGACCGCTGCAGCGCCAATACGACCGTCTTTGAGTTCCCTATAGACCAGGGAAAAACCAGAAAAGCATCATCGGTCTCAGCCTGGGAGCAGTTCGCATTTCTGGCGATGCTGCAGCGCGAATGGAGCGACAATATGGTCAGCTGCACCATCTACTTCAACCCCGAAACCGAAGGCGATCAGATCGAACGTATGCTCGCGCTGTTTGCACCGGTCATCAAGTCCGTCTCCATGCTTCCCCACACCATGAGCGGGGTATATGAGCAGATGCCGTACGAGGGGATCACGAAAGAGGTCTACGAAGAGCGCCTCGCAAGCTTTCCAAAGATCGACTGGAGCAGCTTTTGCGGCAGTGACGGTTTCGATAACCGTTTCTGCAGCGACGAAAATTGCAGTGCCAATAACTGAGTTCTATGTTGAACAGAAAATATAAGGTCTTATGCGTATTTAGGATTCCGTTGGGAATCCGGAATATAAATGGCTGTTCAGGCTTATGAATCAAGCCGGTCAAGGTGTTCAAACCCCGGCAGTATCTTGCCTTCGAGCAGCTCCAGACTGGCCCCGCCCCCGGTGGAGATGAAGCTGAAGTTCTCTGTCTCGCCGGCTTTTTCTACGGCATCGGCCGTATCGCCGCCGCCGACGATCGTATAGGCATACGAATCGCCGATAGCGCCTGCAAGTTTGTAGGTTCCCTTGGAAAACCGGTCGATCTCGTAAATGCCCATCGGGCCGTTCCAGATGATGGTGTTGGAGAGTTCGATCGCCTCCGAGAAGAGTTTCAGCGTTGCCGGTCCGATATCGACGGCCTGAAAACCTTCAAGAACCTCTTGGGCAGGGAGCACCTTGACGTCGACCGGGTGGTCGATCGAATCGGTGATCACGACATCCACCGGCAGGTAAATTTTGACCTTCTGGAGCTTCGCCTCCTCAAGCACCTTCTCGGCGGTTTCGACAAACTCCGCCTCATACAGAGACGCCTGCATATCATAGCCGAGCGCCCGCAGGAAGGTGTTGCTCATCGCCCCGCCGATGATCAGCTTGTCGATCTTGGGCATGACCGCGCTTAGAAGGGTGATCTTCGATGAGATCTTTGCCCCGCCTACGACCAGAGCGATCGGGCGGATCGGGTTTTCAAGCGCCTTGCTGAAGGCCTCGATCTCTTTCATCATCAAAAAGCCGGCAACGCAGGTGTCGACATAGTCGGTAATGCCGTAGGTCGAAGCGTGCTTGCGATGCGATGTACCGAAGGCGTCATTCACGTAGACGTCGCAGAGCTCGCCGAGCTTTCTGGACAGTTCGGGATCGTTCTTCTGTTCACCCTCATGGAAGCGGATGTTTTCAAGCAAAAAGACCCGCTCGAGGGAACAGCTCTCTATCTCCAGTTTGGAGGCCTCGAAATCATCGACAAATTCAACCCGCTTCTGCAGCAGCCGCTCCAGCCGCTTTTGGATATGTTTGAGCGTAAAACGCTCGTCGTATCCGCTCTTTGGACTTCCCAAATGTGACACCAGCGTAATCGAGCAGGCATTATGGTCGATACAGTAGTTGATCGTCGGAAGTGCCGCGCGGATGCGGCGGTCGTCCGAGATATTGAACTGCGCATCCATCGGCACGTTGAAATCCACACGGATCAGCACTCTTTTGCCCGTCACATCGATCTCTTTGAGACTTTTTACCCCGGCCATATAGGCGATATTGCTTGTCATTGCTGCTCTTTTTAAATATCGTACATCTTAAGATAGTACTCATTGGCCATGCGCCCCGAATCAAACTCAGGGATCACGTCGAACATCGCCGTTCGCATCAGCTGTGTCCACTCTTCAGGCTTATCGTAATACATCGGGATGATCTCGAATTCCAAAATGTCCATCATCTTCCTGTTGTCCTCATAATCCTGCTCTTCTAGGGATTTAGTGCTATCGGTGGATGGAATTGTAAAAGAGTTGATGCCGTGTTTGGCAAACTCGGGATGCCAGCCGTCTTCCGTCGAAAAGTGGATAGAGCCGTTCATACTTGCCGTCATTCCGCTTGTCCCGCTTGCTTCTCTGGAGACGCGCGGCGTATTAAGCCAGACATCGCTCCCTTTTTTAAGTATACGGGAGAGTTCAAGTTCATAGCCGGTAAGGACCGCCACATTCTTAAGTTTGTGACTGATGTGGATCAGCTCATTGAAGGTATTGACCGTGGTAGTGTCAAAGGGGTACGGTTTACCGGCCCAGATCACCTGAATCGGCCGTTCCGGATCATTGAGCAGTCTTACAAAACGGTCATAATCCTGTTTCAGCAGCCCCGGGCGTTTATATTCGGCGAAACGGCGCGCCCAGACGATGGTCAGCACATCCGCATCGAACATCTTGCCGGTCTGATCCGCCACCACATTGAAAAGGGCACGTTTCAGATGCTTTTTACGTCCGATAAAAGCGTAATCCTCATGGTCTTCCAGCGCGACGAGCATCCCCTTGTCCATCCAGTAACGGCGGTTTTGCGCATTGGTGATGGAGATAATCTCGGAACGTCCCTTATAGTCCTTCCACATACGGTTTGCCACCTCTCCGTGGAACTTGGAAACGCCGTTGGTGATCTTGGACGCGCGCAGTGCACCCACCGTCAGGTTGAAGGTATCACCGTAGGTCAAAGTGATCCTGCGCACTGTTTCAAGATCGATTCCGTTAAAAAAGCCGAATTTATGCAGCATCTCGATGTTATGCTGTTCATTTCCGGCATC
>CAZNQJ010000010.1:0-12657 GCA_964575205.1 uncultured Campylobacterales bacterium
GTTGCTCACGGTCTGGCGTAAACGTAAGATGCCCGCCGAGAAATTTGATGATGCTCGTTCTCTCTTCACTCATCCCCTCCGGCATCACTATATGGACCTCGTACCCTTTCGCAACACCGACAAGCGTTACGCCGATTCCGGTGTTGCCGCTGGTCGGTTCGACAATTTTCATATTCGGTCTCAGGGTGCCGTCACGTTCTGCGGCTTCAATCATCGAAATAGCGACCCGGTCTTTGATGCTGCCGCCCGGATTAAGAAATTCCGCTTTTGCGATAATGTTTTCGTTGCGCAGTTTGACCAGAGGCGTATTGCCAATGAGTTCGAGAATATCACATGGTTTCATGATGTTACGCATTCCTTCTATTGGAGAGTCGAGTGATACAGGCTTTCGCTGATTTTACCTGTTGATAGTTATACCATTTATAAAATGTCAAGGACGTAAATTTATCCTAACGCAACGACAGCGGCGATATCAACCGCTCTGCCCTTTTTGTATTTTTTCATATACTCCACGATCATGCCGTGAAAAAGGGCCAGTTCACGGGCAAGATCTTCCTCATCACGAAAGCCTTCCATGCACCACGCCTGAAGCTCGTCATAATCTTCAAATTCCCGTCCCAAAGCCGCCATCAGCTGCTGCGTGTACTTGTCGACGACCATCACCGCCCGGCCGCAGCCGTAGCAGAGTATGGCATCGGCGCTCTCGAACCCGATGCCGCGCTGAGAGAGCAGCCACTCCCGGTTCGCTTCGAACGCGAAGTTCTCAAAATCGCCGAAATCCTCAATAATCTTTTGGCAGAGACTCTGAATGTTTTTGGCTTTTGCCTTGAAAAAGCCGCTGGGGCGGATGCACTCTATCAGCAGCTCCATCGGTGCTTCAGCGATGGCTTCGAGGGAGAGAAGGCCGTTGTTCCTGAGGTTTTCAAGGGAGCTTTCGACCCGCTGCCACTGGCTGTTCTGGGTGAGGATGGCGCCGACGACAACCTCGAAGCTGTAGGCCTTCGGCCACCAGAACTCCGGTGATGCCTTTAATAGGTCAAGTTTCTGAAGTGCCGCGTAAAGGTCATGGCCCGTGTCTATCATGACTCCAGCCACGCCTCGCTCTCCAGGCGCCTGCCGTCGTCGAAGAGCTTCAGTTTTTTCGCACGGACACATCTGCCCTCTTCGAGCTCCATAATAGCGATCTGCATGATCTTTTTGCATTTTTCCGGTACGTTGAAGTGGCCGCCGATCCCCGTCAAAAAGCGTTGCAGCGGGATCTTCGCCTCCATGCCGATGACATTGTCGCGGCAGCCGGTCAGCCCGATGTCGCTCAGGTAGGCGGTGCCGCCCGCGATCTGGAAGTCATCGGTCCCGACATGCGTGTGCGTGCCGATAATACCGCAGACCTCACCCTGCAGCAGCATCATCATCGCCCGTTTTTCGCTGCTGGCTTCGGCGTGGATGTCAAGGAAGATCGCCTCGGCACCCTGCTCTTTTAGGCTCGCGACACTCTTTTGCGCGCAGATGAAGGGGTTGTCGACCATCGGCATCGTGTAGTGGCCCATGATGTTGAGTACACCCAGCCTGGTGCCGTTGACCTCATACATCTTCATCCCCGTTCCCGGCGTCTCGTCCGGGTAGTTGTGGGGGCGCAGCAGCTCCATCTTTTCAAAAAGCGGCAGAATCTCTTTTTTGTCAAAGGAGTGGTTGCCGCCCGTCATCACGTCAATACCCGCATCAAAGAGCTCTTTGGCATTTTTTTCGGTCACCCCGAAGCCGTGCGAGGCGTTCTCGCTGTTGCCGATGACGAAGTCGATGCCGAACTCTTCACGGAGGTTTTTGAGATGTGCCTTCACCATCGAACGCCCCGGACTGCCGACGATGTCGCCGATAAATGCCAATGTCAGTTTTTTTGCCATAATTATAGTACCTTCGGTTTCGCACTGCGCAGGTAGTGCAGCACCTCTTTGATGATGTCATCGTCATCTTTGCTCGCCGCTTTGAGCGACTCTTTTGACGCGTTGGCGTACTCGATGGTGATGTTCTGCCCGTAGTTCATGATCTTGAGTATCTTTCTCTCGATCGAGAGCAGTTTGATGACCATCAGCTCGAAGAACTGCTTCGTCGGCTCGTCGAGCTTGCCGAAACGGTCGATCGCCTCTTCTTCGATCTCGTAGATCTCGGTCGGCTCCTCGCACTGGCTGAGGCGGCGGTAGAGTTCAAGCCGCAGCCTGTCCTCTTTGACCACCTCATCGGAGATGTAGGCGGAGATTGCCAGCTTGATGTCCACCTTGGCCCGTGCTTTTTCCTTGGTATTGCTCAGCTCCTTGATCGCATCTTCGAGCATTCTGAGATAGAGCGAGTAGCCGATGTTCTTGATGTGGCCGCTCTGCGCGTCGCCGACCAGGTTCCCGCCGCCGCGGATCTCGAGGTCGTGGAAGGCGAGAATGGAGCCGCTGCCCAGGAAGGAGTTCGACTCCAGTGCGACAAGCCGTTTTTTCGCCTCGTCCGTCAGCTTCTCTTTGTCGTCGACGATGAAGTAGGCAAAGCCCTCCGTGTGGCCCCGCCCGACCCGGCCGCGGAGCTGGTGAAGGTCGGCGATGCCGAAACGGTCCGCCCCGTCGATGAGCATGGTGTTGACCTGCGGCATATGGATGCCCGACTCGATGATCGAGGTGGCCAGCATCAGGTCGTATTTGCCCTCCTGGAAATCCAGCAATGCCTTTTCCGTCTCGGCTGCCGAGACCTGGGAGTGGAGCATCAATATACGCAGATCGGGAAGCAGTTTCTGCAGCTCGCCCTTTTTGATCGGCATCATCTTGATGTTGTTGAAGACGTAAAAGACCTGCCCCCCGCGGCGGCGTTCGCGCAGGATCACCTCTTTGACCAGCTTCTCGTCATAGGCTTTGACGAAGGTACGGACCCCCTGGCGTTCGCTCGGCGGCGTCAGCAGCTGGCTCATCGTCTTGATGGAGCTGAGCGCCTGGTTGAGCGAACGCGGTATCGGCGTCGCACTCATGGAGAGCAGGTGCACCTCTTCATAGAGCTGTTTGAGTTTCTCTTTCTGCTTTACCCCGAACTTGTGCTCTTCGTCAATGATGACGAGGCCGAGGTTCTTGAACTCGGCGCCGAAAAGGGCATGCGTTCCGACCACCGCGTCGATGCTCCCCTCTTTCAGTCCCGCCAGTACCGCCTTTTTAACGCTGGGTGTGATAAAACGGTCGAGCTTGGCCACCTTGATGCCGAGCATCCTGAAACGCGCTTCAAGAGAGAGGTAGTGCTGTGAACTCAAAAGTGTTGTCGGTACGATAAGTGCCGACTGGAAACCCGCTTTGGCCACGGCAAAGATGGCGTTCATCGCCACCTCGGTCTTGCCGAAACCGACGTCGCCGCTCAGGAGTCTGTCCATAATGTGGCCCGAGGCCATCTCGGTGAGCATCTCCCGGATCGACTGGCTCTGATCCGGCGTGTAGTCAAACCCGGCTACCGACTGAAACTCCCTGATCGCTTCGCTGTCGTAAGCAATCACAGGGGCTTTGATCAGCGCCCGTGCAGCGGCCGTGTTGATGATCTCGGAGGCGATCTCGAAAAGACGCGTCTTCACCTTCTCTTTCAGCCGTCCGAAGCTCCCTTTGCCCAGTCTGTCAAGCACCGGAAGCGCGCCGCCTCCGGCCATATAGCGGTCGATCATCTCAAGGTTTTCGACCGGCAGCAGCACCTTGTCGTCGCCCTGATACTTGATGGTCACAAAATCCTTGACCCCGCCGAGGATCTCGGCCTGTTCGATCCCTTCAAAGATACCGACCCCGTAATCCTCGTGTACGACGTAGTCGCCTTTTTTCAGATCGTCCAGGATGATGCCGCTCTTGCGGCGGCGGCGTTTGGCAGCCGGTTTGTTCAGCGAGATGACGATCTCTTTGTCGCCGATGACATTGACAATGATCGGCGAATAGCGTATCTCTATGCCCGCCGTCTCAAAAACGCCGGCCTGTTTGACCTGCGCCTCATTGCTGGCAATGATGGTCACTTTTTTGTCTTTGTGCACCGAGATGAGGGTCGCGACGTTGGTGACGGCCAGCTCTTTGTACTGCTGCTCTTCGGCTATGGCATCCAGTGCGAAACTCTCTCGCGCTACCTGCGGCTCATTGATGATGTAGGCCTCGTCCAGCAGC
Organism: uncultured Campylobacterales bacterium; assembly: GCA_964575205.1. GTDB lineage: Bacteria > Campylobacterota > Campylobacteria > Campylobacterales > Sulfurimonadaceae > Sulfonitrofixus. Next base: position 4,155 of record CAZNQJ010000010.1, read on the forward strand.
CCCTCCATCGGCTTGGCAAAGAGCGTTTTTTTATCTTCCAGAAACGAGACGGCCAGGCTGTCAAGGTACCAGAAGCCCAGGGAGGCCACATCTTTGACGAAGCTGTCGCTCCCGCTCGCTTCACATGTTCTGCTCATCGCTTCGAACTCTCTCTCTTTCAGAGCATAAAGCGCCGGAGAGATCTCGATCACGTCGATCGGTTCGCCGATCGTACGCTGTTTTTCGAGCGTAAAATGCTTGATCTCTTCGATCTCTTCGTCAAAAAGCGAGATACGGTAGGGGTTTTCGGCGTTCGGAGTGAAGATATCGATGATGTCGCCGCGAAAGGAGATCTCCCCTTCGACCTGGACCATGTCGACAAAACTGTAGCCCCAGAAGAGCATCTTCTCTTTAAAGGCTTTGAGATCGATGGTCTGGGCATACTCCAGAGAGGTCGTCTCCAGCAGCTCCGGCTTGGGAAGAGGAAAAAGAAGGGTCTTGAAAGGCGAGATGACCAGCGGCTTCTTTTCGGCCGTGTAGTAATAGCGAAGGGCTTTGAAAAGCTCCTGCATCTCCTCTTTGAAAGGGCGGAGGTCATCCTCGAACCTGGCCCGGAAATCGGGGAAGAGCAGCACATCGCGTTCAAAGAATTTCGCAACATCGGCTAAGTGGCGGCTCTCTTTTTCATCTTCGCAGATAAGGAGTTCTAGGTCATTTATCGTTTGTTTTCGAAACTGTTCAAACAGACGGCTTTGGGTCATTTTTCTTCTTTAATGGACAACTGATTTCTATTGTGACATTGTACCAAAGCTTTATTTCTATAGAAATTTTGCGGGCAACTGTTCAGCTTTGCGCTCTAAAGTGCCGTTGAGTTCGACTCACTGTTGTCGGCGGAGGCACTCTTATCTGTGTGCTCATCGCCGACCCAGCCCGCTATCAGCTCCAGCAGCGGTTTCCAGGGGACGTTTTTCTCTTTTTTGAAGAGCTCTTCATAGTTGCCCATCGTCCATTTGACAAACCAGAAGGGGTTGAGTGCCCGCTGCATGAAACGGATCTCATAGTGCAGATGCGGCCCGTTGCTGAGACCGCTGTTACCGGTCAGACCGATGAGATCGCCCTTTTTGACCACCTCTCCGTGTTTGACGTTGATCTTGCCGAGATGGGCAAAATAGGTCTTGAAGCCGTACCCGTTGTCGATGATGATCAGACGACCGTAGCCGCTTTCACGGTGGTACCCCGCATACTCGACCACGCCGTTTGCCGTCGCATAGACCTCCGTAAAAAGCTTTGCTTTCATATCGGTGCCCTTATGAAGTTCTCTGGTTCCCAGCATGGGATGAATGCGATAGCCGAATTTGCTCGTAATGCCCTGATACTCGATGGGCGAACCGTTGGGAATAATATCGAAGATCAGGCTCCGTTCTCTTGAGGTGAGCTGCGCCACGTCAACACGTTCGCTCAGCGGTGCCCCTTCGCGCACATCCATACCGATCAGCTCTTCGATCGATGCAAGACGCTCGTCGAGCTGCGTCAGTTCCAGTTCTTTGTTTTTAATGGTCTGCTCCAGCACCCTGTTTTGTGCCTCTAAAATGCTCTTTTTTGCTTCGATGCCGCCAAGCTCTCTGGTCAGATAAAAGACGGTGACCGCACCGGCGATCAGCAGAATGATCACAGCGCCGATGCTGTAGAAGGCAAAATGTTTGACGCGTTTATGGAAAGTAAACTCTTTTATTCCCTTGATATCCTCAATAGTGATCGTGATATTGTGATCCATACGGCTATCCTTGCCTGTTTATTTCGGTAGTCTGCGCAAAAAAGCCTCCGCCACGCTGAAAGAGCCGAAGACCAGATAGTTTTTGCTTTTCTCCAGGGCAGTAAATCCGGAGAGGGGGATCTCTTCGGCCCTGATCGCCGCTTCAAGTACCGACCGCTGTTCGATGCGCACATCGTCGACATCGATCAGTTCAATGCCGACGATGATCGGCTTGAGCGTTTTGATGATGGCGGCATACTCTTTATCGCGGTAGGAGTTGTAGACCAGGGTGAACTGTTGCCCTTTCAGGGTTGCTGCGATCGCCTCGGCCGCCAGCACGTTGTGGCCGACATCCAGCAGCACGTTTTCGCGGATCCTGGTCAGTCTGCCGAAAAGCGGTGCCTTCGCCAGTGCGGCAACATCCGCCTTGAAGCCCAGGAACGTCAATGCGCTCAGGGCCAGAAGAAGGTTCTCCTGAAGATAGTTCGGCAGTCCTTCCCCTGTCGCAGCATCGCGGATCTCCTCTTGCTCGGTTTCGCTTAAAAGATCACCGATCTGTTTTGCATCGCACCCCTTCTCTCGCGCGATCTCGTAGTAGACCTTCGGCACTTCCGGGTCAACCTGTCTGCCCAGGATGGCGCTCTTTTGCATCGAACGGAATTTTGTGCCGGCAATAGAGCCGATATCATCGCCCAGAAAAGCCTGATGGTCTCTGCCGATCGCGGTAAAGAGAGAGAGCTCTTTGTCAAAGACATTGGTCGCGTCAAACTCGCCGCCGAGGCCGGCTTCGAGCACTGCGTAGTCACACCTCTCAAAAACGACCATCGCCAGTAGCGTAGTGTACTCAAAATAGCTCAGGGCATCCGACTGCTGCTGAGTAAGAAGAGCAGAGAGCTTTTGATGGGCCGCTTCCAGCACCCCGTCGTCCGCATTTTCACCGTTCAGCCAGATGCGTTCGTTGAAGGCCAGAATATGCGGCGAGGTGTAGTGGCCGACACTGAAACCGTTTTGCAACAGCCCGTTGGCCAGAAACCGGCCCGTTGTCCCTTTGCCGTTGGTACCGACGATATGGATGATCTTCGGTCCGGGGAGGTGCGCTTTGATGGCACGGTAGATCCGGGGCATACGCTCGAGATCGATCTTGTCATAATAGAGCGGTTTGTTGTCTAAGAAATCCTGCAGACTTTTCATCACTCGGACTTCTGGCGCGAGCCTTCTGCTGCGACCTGGGCTATGAAACTGTCTAGCGCCTTGATCGCACTCTTTTCGATCGCTTCATAACGCTGCTGATCGGTGATAATGGCATTCGAGCTGATCGTGAAGTCATAGTTTCCTACGGCATTGTAGCGTCTGGTGAGATCTTTGGTCTCGCGCGTGATAAGGAGGTTGATGGTCGTCCGATAGGCTACGATATAGCCGTTGCTGTCAAATTGCAAAGCGCTGAAAACGACATTGCGCAGCGCGATCTTCAGATGGGTCTCTGCACTGTGGCGATGGCGCAGAGCTGTCTGGAAACGGCGTATCACCGCTTCATCCAGGGCATCTTTGAGCACCACCGTGTTTTCGGGATCGGTCATGGAGATGATCACTTCTGTACTGACCGACTCGCCCATCACTTTTTTGGTCTCATACGAACTGGGTTTGTAACCGCAGCCGGAGAGGAGTGTTAAGATCAGAGCGTTAAGTATTAAGAGGCAGAAGGTCTCTTTTGTTCTCTTTACCCCTATACGCTGCATCGCTTAACCTTTAACTACGATGTTGACCAGCTTGTTCGGCACGACGATCTCTTTGACGATCTCAACACCTTCGAGCCATTTGGCAGCCGCCTCTTTGGCCTGTGCAATGATCATCGCATTGTCGTCATTGGCACCCACTTCGATCTCCGCTCGGCGTTTGCCGTTTATGGCGACACCCAGCATGACCGAATCGACCGCAAAGACCTCTTCTTTAACGGCATTCGATACAAGATTTTTACGCTCAAAGAGTCGGGTCGAGACCTCCCACGCCAGGTGGGGAACGATCGGCTCCAGAATCGCGCTCAGTATCCAGTACCCCTCTGTCCAGACATCCTCGCTCTTCTGTTCGTTCAGCGCGTTCATCGCCTCCATCACACCGGCGATCATCGTGTTGAAGGTGTATCGGTCGGTAAAGACCTCATGCGAACGCTGCAGTGCCTCGTACACCTTTTTACGCGCCGCTTTCTCCTCTTTTGAGAGAGAAGCGTGATCGATCTCGGGCAGGACCGTCACCGCTTTTGCGTTATCGCTGCGCTCCGAAAAGCGTTTCAGGAAACGGTAGGCCCCCTCGACGGCGCTGTCATTCCATTCGAGCTCCTGTGTCGGCGGAGCGGCAAAGAGAATGAAAAGGCGGGCCGTATCGGCACCGTACTTTTCGATCAATGCGTCCGGATCAACGGTGTTGCCTTTTGATTTGGACATCTTGGCCCCGTCTTTGAGCACCATCCCCTGGGTCAAAAGCTTGTCAAACGGCTCGGAACTCTCTATATAGCCTATGTCACGCAGCGCTTTGGTGAAGAAACGGCTGTAAAGCAGGTGCAAGATGGCGTGTTCGATCCCCCCGATGTAGTGGTCGACATTCATCCAGTAGGCCAGCTCCTCTTTGTCGAACGCTTTTTCCTGCTGGATCTTCGGACTGGCCGTATAGCGCAAAAAGTACCACGACGACTGGATGAAGGTATCCATCGTATCTGTCTCGCGCACCGCCTCTTCCCCGCATTTCGGACATCTGCAGTTTTTCCAGGTCGGGTGGTGTTCGAGCGGGTTCCCCTCGCCGGTGATCTCGGCATCTTCGGGCAGCGTCACCGGCAGGTTCTCTTTTTTCTCGGCCACGATACCGCAGCTTGGGCAGTGGATCAGCGGGATCGGCGCCCCCCAGTAGCGCTGACGGCTGATCCCCCAGTCTTTAAGGCGGTAGTTGGTCACCTTTTTGCCGAGCTTCTCCTTCTCGAAGTGCTCGATAATAGCCGCCTTTGCTTCGTTTGAGCTCATCTCGCTGAAGACGCCGGAGTTAAAGAGCATGCCCGGCTCCGTCATCGCACGGCCTTCGACAATGCCCTCTGCTTCGGATGCGATCACAGGGATAATCGGCAGTTCATACTTCGTTGCGAACTCAAAATCGCGTTCATCATGTGCCGGTACGGCCATCACGGCGCCCGAGCCGTAATCCATCAATACAAAGTTCGCGACCCAGACCGGGATCGGCTGCTTGGTCAACGGGTGGATCACCTCGATACCCAGAGCAACACCGTGTTTGTGCTTCTGACGCTCGATCGAGCTGGCATTTTTCATCATCTCGATCTCGGCAGAGACCTTCGGCTCAAGCATCTGGTTCTCGATCATAAAGGTGACGAGATCATGTTCCGGTGCAAGCGCCGTATAGGTGACGCCGTAGATCGTATCCGGGCGGGTAGTGTAGACGTCGAACCCTTCAAACTTATCGCGCAGCATCTTCCGGCTGTGCTCCGAAAGCGGCAGGGTGAACTCGAGACCGTTCGAGCGGCCGATCCAGTTCTCCTGCATCGTAAGGACCTGCTTCGGCCACCCATTCTCGAGCGTTTTGAGATCTTCGATCAGCTCATCCGAGTAGTCCGAGATCTTGAGGTAGTACTGGTTCATCTCTTTTTTGACGATCGGCGTATCGCAGCGCCAGCAGCAGCCGTCGACCACCTGCTCGTTTGCCAATACGGTCAGATCGTTCGGGCACCAGTTCAGGTAGGCGTTCTTGCGGTATAAAAGCCCTTTTTCGAAGAGATCGATAACAAAGGCCTGCTCGAACTTGGTATAGAGCGGATCTGATGTGGCGAACTCCCGCTCTTTGGAAAAGGAGAGCCCCAACGAGGAGAGCTCTTTGCGCATATAGTCGATATTTTCATAGGTCCACTTTTTAGGATGCACCCCGTGCTTGATCGCCGCATTTTCGGCCGGCATACCGAAACTGTCCCAGCCGATCGGATGCAGGACATTCATCCCCTGCTGACGGTAATAGCGGGCAAAAGCATCGCCGATAGTGTAGTTGCGGACATGGCCCATATGCAGACGCCCGCTCGGGAAGGGGAACATGCTTAAAATATATTTTTTCTCTTTTTCAAACGTATCATCGGGCTCAAAACTACGGTTTTCATCCCAATACGATTGCCACTTTTTTTCGATCTCTGAAGGATTATAGTGCAAAAAATTCTCCTGAATTTGTAATCGTTGTTATTATGAATTTCATGAGTCCGTCTCTCTTATCCTATAAGGATAGGATAACAACGGTTCACTGGGCACGTCCCTACAGAGAGTGCCTTGCGGTATGCGCGCTCTTCTTAAAAGCGCCTGGGGTTGACGCAACCAAAGCGACATCTCTTTGGTATGCACACTCCCTAATACTCGTCTCTCGTCTTCGAACTCTCTATCAGCACCAGCGCCATAGAGAAGATGTTGGCAAGGAGTGCGCCGATCGCCAAAGCGATCGCCCAATTCACATTGCCGGCCAGCTCCAGATAGATAAAGCCGGGAATGAGATGCAGGTCCGCAACCAGCGAACTTGCCAGCAGTTCAGCCGAAAGCAGGTTGCGAACACCCAGCTTCAAGATCGTTGAGACAAGATTCAGACTTGCCGCCACAAAGAGGGCAACCGAAGTGTGCTCATATAAAAAGCCTGCCGTTGACGTCAGTGACATCAACGTAAAAAAGACGTAAACTACTTTTCCCCAATCCATAACTTTCCTTCTGCTATTTAGTACACCATGAGGGCGAAGCCCCCTTGCCTACGTTGACACTGAGCTCTCTTCAACAGAGAGACCACGCCCGGGGACACTTCATTCCAGGGCATGCACGGCAAGCGCGTGTATCTGCTCTGTTATTATAGCGTTCCCTGTTCAAATTGTGAACGCATCTTCTCTTTTTCAGCCTGTCGTTTTCGCTTCTCTGCCAATTTTATATGGTAGTTTTTTATATCAAACCCAAGCCACATCAGGATCGGCGAGGCGACAAAGATCGACGAATAGGTACCGACGATCACACCGACCAGCAGGGTGAAGGCAAAGGCGTGAATAATCTCCCCGCCGAAGGCAAAGAGCGTCAGGACCACGAAGAAGGTGGTCAGTGAGGTCAGCGTGGTACGCGAAAGGGTCTTGGTGACCGATTCGTTAATGACGTCTTTGAACTCACTCATCTTACCTGCGATGATCCCCTCACGGATACGATCGAAGACAATGATCGTATCGTTGAGCGAGTAGCCCAGGATCGTTAGCAGTGCGGCCAGGACATCCAGGTTCACGTCGATCTGCGTCAGCGCAAGCGCACCCAAAGCGATCGAGACGTCATGTATCAGGGCAATGACCGAAGCGACCGCAAAACGCCATTCGAAACGGAATGCAACATAGATCAAAATACCCAGCATCGCCAAAAACAGCGACATCATCCCTTTTTCTCTCAGCTCGTCGCCCACTTTCGGCCCGACAATATCGACACGGCGTATGGTGTAGTCACCGGTGCCTTTAAGCGCTTCGCGTGTCACATCTCCGACATCTTTGCTCACATCTTTGGAGCTGCTTTTCAGGCGGATGATCACCTCATCGGGGGAACCGAATTCGGTAATGGACGCCCCGTCGAACATCGGATCTTTCTTAAGCTGCTCGCGCATCGTATCGATCGGCGCCGCGTTTTCATATTTGACCTGAACGATGGTGCCGCCGGCAAAGTCGACACCAAAGTTCAGCCCCTTGGTAAAAAGCAGCGCATAAGAGCTGAGGACGAAGATGATCGAGATGACAATAGCCAGTTTCGATCCGCCCATAAAGTTGATGGTCTTTGTCTGTCTAAAAAATTCCATTAACCTAACCTCTTTTTACTGATACCAAACCAGAAACCCGGATTGTTGCTTTTTTTGATCTTGCTCTCAAGCAGGGTGTAGATGCCGTGCGTTCCCAGGATCGCCGTGAGCATTGATGCCAGAATACCGATGCTGATGGTAATGGCGAACCCTTTGATCGCACCCGTACCGTAAGCGTAGAGCACAACAGCCGCGATCAGCGTCGTGATGTTGGCATCCACGATCGCACGCATCGCATTGGCGTACCCCTCTTCGATCGCCTTATGCAGCGACTTGCCTTCATAGAGCAGTTCGCGGATACGCTCGGAGATGATGACATTCGCATCGACCGCCATACCGACCGTCAGAACGATCCCCGCCATACCCGGCAGGGTCAGTGTCGCACCGAAGAGCGCCATTACCGCCAGGATGATAAAGAGGTTCGCGACCAGCGCGATATTGGCGATGACCCCGGCAGCCTTGTAGTAGAGCATCATAAAGACAAAGACCAGCGCGAATCCGCCGACCAAAGCGATAAGCGAGTTGCGGATGCTCTCGGCACCCAGGCTCGGTCCGACGGAACGTTTCTCCATCATATAGATCGGTGCCAAAAGTGCCCCTGAACGCAAAGCGATCGCCAGGTCGTTGGCCTCATTGACCGTATAGTTTCCGCTCACCTGTACATGGCCTCCGCCGATGCGTTCGTTGATCACCGGAGCCGAATAGACCTGCCCGTCGAGGACAATCGCCATGCGCTTGCCGACATTTTTACCGGTAAAGTCGCCGAATATCTGTGCCCCTTCGGAGTTGAGGGCAAAATTGATGACCGGGCGGTTGTTCTGGTCAAAGGCCACCGTTGCATTGGTCAGCATCCCGCCATCGAGGATCGGGATCTCTTTGAGCAGGTACTTCACCTCAGGACGTTCTTTGTCAGGCAGAATGATATCGCCGTACTGC
>CAZNQJ010000011.1:0-12466 GCA_964575205.1 uncultured Campylobacterales bacterium
CGCTTTTGACACCCATATCAGGGCTATCGCTCCGCTGGATGAGCTGCTGAAACAGTTTCCCGATGCCGAGATCATCGAAGTGTCAAAACATGCCCTTGTGATGCCGGGGCTTATCAACCCCCATGTCCACCTCGAGTTTTCGGGCAACAAAAGCACCCTTAAATACGGCTCGTTTATAAATTGGCTCTACTCGGTCATCGAACACCGTGAAGAGCTCATAGGCAGCTGTGATGAGAGCTGCATGAAAAAGGCCTGCGACGACATGCTCAAGAGCGGCATCACGACCTTCGGCGCGGTCAGCTCCTACGCGATGGACCTTGAGGTCGCCGCTAGCGCGAAGCAGAAGGTGGTCTTTTTTAACGAGGTGATCGGTTCTCAGGCCACGATGGCCGACACCCTTTACAGTGACTTCCTCTCGCGGCTGGAGAGTTCGCAGGAGGTGCAGCGGGAGGGTTTCATCCCGGCTATCGCCATCCACTCGCCCTATTCGGTCCACCCCGCCCTTATCAAACGGGCCCTTGAGCATGCCAAAAAGCACGACCTTTTGACAAGCGCCCACTACCTGGAGAGCCCGGCCGAGAAAGAGTGGCTCGAGAGCAACAGCGGCGATTTTGAGCCCTTTTTCAAAGAGTTCCTGAAACAGGAGTATGCCGTCAACACCTCAGAAGCGTTCCTGGCACTTTTCAGAGAGAAGCCGACCCTGATGACCCATGTGGTGCAGGCAAACGAGGAAGAGCTTAAGACACTTGCGGCAGACGGCCACACCGTTATCCACTGCCCCATCTCGAACCGGCTGCTCGGCAACGGTACGATCGATCTTGAAAAGCTGGAACAAAAAGGTGTTCCCTGGGTCATCGGCACGGACGGGCTGAGTTCAAACTACGGGCTCGACCTGATCGAGGAGATGAAGATCGCCCTCTTCATGCACGCCGGAGCCGACCTCTTGCGCCTTGCGCAGAAGCTGCTGACCAATGCGACCAGAGAGAGCGCCAAAGCGCTGAAGCTCAACACCGGCGAGATCGCCGTCGGCAGAGAGGCCGATCTGCTTGTCATCGACCTGGAATCCACGCCCAACGAGCAGCTGCCGCTGCATTTACTTCTGCACGGCTATAATATCGACCAAGTCTATATCAACGGTCACTCCGTTAAAGAAGGAAAATAATGGAAGGTCTTAAAAAACTCTTTCTGCCCGTCACAGCGACCCTCGGTTTCATCCAGAAATATTTCAAATCGATGCTCTTTTTGCTGCTGCTTTTTCTGCTCTTCGCACCGGCCAGCGAGCAGACCCTGATTCCCAACAACCTGCAGGAGGTCAAGCTGATCGGCCCTATTTTCGATACGACGGAGGTGGTCGAGGAGCTGGACAAGGCACGCGAAAGTGATCAGATCAAAGGGGTTCTTTTGACTGTCGACTCTCCGGGCGGTTCCGTTTCGCCCTCGATCGAAGTGATGGAAGCGGTCAAACGCCTTAAAGAGGCCAAACCTGTTATTGTTTATGCCGCGGGAACACTGGCAAGCGGCTCCTATTATGCCTCGATCTGGGCCGATGAGATCATTGCCAACCCGGGATCAATGGTCGGCTCCATCGGTGTCATTTTGCACGGTGCCGATGTCAGCGGACTGATGAACAAGATCGGAGTCCGCTCCCAGGTCATCCAAGCCGGCAAGTACAAACAGATCGGGACGATCGACAGGGAGTGGACCCCGGATGAGAAGCGAGAGTTGAACAAGGTGATTCAGGGAACCTATGCAATGTTTGTCCATGACGTCGCAACGGCCCGCAATCTTGACGAAAAAAATTCCGCCCTTTATGCCGACGCCCATGTCTTTACCGCCCAGCAGGCAAAAGAGGTCGGCCTGATCGACACGCTTGGCGTCGCCTATGATGCCAAAAAACGGTTGGAGGTTTTAAGCAAAGTGCAGAAACCGGTATGGAACAAAGAAGATAAATTCGAGAAACTGATGAAGCGCTTCTCAGCCGAAACAGCCTTGATGATAAACACCTATTTTCCGGCGGTCTCGCTGCGCTGATCACTGCGATCAGCTTTCCGGCCTACTCGAGCGTTTTTTCCCAGAAGAGCGCTTTTCCCGCAGCCGGGTCCAGTTCATAGCCGCCGAATCCGTACTTAACATAAGCCGATCTGGCCGCCAGATTTCCCTCCAGTACTTCCAGGGTGATCTTGCAGCATCCGAGTGCTTTGGCGATCTCTTCGACTTTGGCCAGCATCAGCTGGCTTATGCCTTCTCCCCGAAAATCATCCAAGACGACAAAATCATGGATATTGACAATCGGCTTGCACTTAAAGGTCGAAAAGGATTCAAAACAGTTGGCCAGTCCCGCAGGACGGTTATCGACATAGCAGATCAGACTAAAGGCATGCGGAATCTTTGACAGTGCAGAAAGAAGATTTTCTCTGGTATAAGAGGTGAGAGGCGATCCGCCGCCCATCGGGTCCTGTGCATAGTGCTCCAGCAGAAAAAGAATATCTGCTGCCTGCTGCTCATCCTGGTAGTCCGCGATGACAACCTCAACATTCATCTCTGCTTCTCCGAATCAATCCAGCAAAGTCACTCTGAAACGCCGGCCTTTCATCTTGCCGTCACGAATCAGGTTGAAGGCCTTCTTTGCTTTTGAACGATCAACTGCGACATAGGAGCGCATCGCCGTCACCGTAATGTCGCCTATCTCATCGCCCCTGATCGTTTTGTCCGCGGTGATCGCCCCCACGATGTCTCCGGGCCGCAGCTTCTCTTTCTTGCCGCCGTCGATCTTCAGTGTGACATACTTCGGCGAGTAGAGCTCGTTATGGTTGAGTTCATCGAGAGAGCCGTAATTGACGGTTGTTCCCATCTGCGCTTCGATCTCAGCGATCTTCTTCTCTTCGCGGGGGGTGTAGAGGGTGTCGGCGATACCGCTTTTGCCCGCACGTCCCGTCCGGCCGACGCGGTGGACATAGATCTCGCTCTGGTTCGGGATCTCGTAGTTGACGACCAGTTCAAGGTCTTTGATGTCAAGCCCCCGCGCCGCCACGTCGGTCGCCACCAGGATCGAGGCGCTTCCGTTGCTGAACAGTGTCAACACTTCCGTGCGTTCGCGCTGTTCCAGGTCGCCGTGAAGCGCAAGCGCATGCAGCCCCCTGTCGTTCAGATAGCGGCTCACCTCGTCACAGGTGATCTTCATGTTGCAGAAGACGATACACGAGGCCGCCTGATGGTGCAGCAGCAGTTTGAAAAGGTCCGCATCCTTGTCGCGCTCGCTTGTCTTGTAGAAGGTCTGGACAATGTCGGGCCGCTCTTCGTTCTGCTCGACACTCACCCGCTGTGCATCTTTCATGATGCTGCGGCTCAGTGCGTCAATCTCATCGGGATAGGTCGCAGAGAAGAGAAGCGTCTGGCGCTGTGAGGGCATATGCGAGATGATCTGTTTGATATCATCCAGGAAGCCCATATCCAGCATGCGGTCGGCCTCGTCAAGGACCAGCGTCGTGATGTTCTCCAGATCCAGGGTGCCTTTGCCGATGTGGTCCTGTATACGGCCAGGGGTACCGACGATGATGTGGGCGCCGTGTTCCAGCGAGATACGCTGCGGCGTCAACGGCACACCGCCGCAGAGGGTCAGGATCTTGATGTTGTGCTGGTAGCGCGCCAGGTTCCGAAGCTCCTGCGCCACCTGTTCCGCCAGCTCGCGTGTCGGACACATGATCAGCGTCTGAATGCGCCACTTTTTCACATCGAGCTTGTGCAGAAGCCCCAGACCGAAGGCCGCCGTTTTGCCGCTTCCCGTCTTGGCTTTGGCGATCAGGTCGTGGCCTTCTAGGATGATCGGCAGGCTCTGCTGCTGGATCGGTGTCATCTCGGTGTAACCGATGGCGTTTAAGTTGTCGATCATCGCTTGTTCAAGGGGGAGGCTGGAAAAGAGTTTGGTATTCATGAGGCTTCTTTGCGGTGAAGTTAATGCGACATTATACTACTACATCGCCAGAACTTGAAATCGCCCCGCAACAGGGGGCTCTTCAGCGCAAAAAAACTAGGCGCAGCTCTCGACACGGATCATCTGCAAGTTATCGCTGTTTTCGATCAGCATTCTCGCGACCCGCTCCTGCCAGAGTTCGCCGAACATCTTGAGCTCTTCTTCATCGGCGCTTCCCGCCATCACCTTGGGCAGCAGAGCCTGCATCTCCGGTTTCGGCGGCACGGCGTCCGGGTTGTAATAGAGATCCACGCAGGCGCCGTTGTCCGCTCGGGTGAATCGGGCGTTCGAAGGTACTGCTGCGCCGAAATCCATCAAAGAGTGGCGTGCGAATCGGCCGTTGAGTCCTTTGAAACCGCCGATGCCTGCGGCCCCGGTAATATGGGAGACGACATTGCCGATAACGCCCGCAACCCCTTCATCCTGCGATTCAGGAAAAGCGACGCTTAAATTGCTTCGGAGAGCTTTGCCTTCGGGATAGAGCGCTTTAAGTACTTTGAGTGTCATCAGGTAGGCCCCGCCGCTTGACCTAGGACAAGATACAGGCTGAATACGGGGCGGCCCGGTCATGCATATGGTTTTCCATTACACCGGCTTCGCGTCGCATCAGCAATTCATACTTTTTTTTGACAGCTTGAAGGGTCTGTTCACCGGGGACTTTGCGCGCAGCGATATAGCCGATGATCTTCTCCTCCCCGTCACACCGCGGCGTAATATAGACATGCACCCAGTAAAACGATCCGTCCTTGGTCAGATTGACGACATGGCCGTTCCAATCCTCTCCCCGATGCAAAGCATCCCACATCTCTTTAAAAGCGGCACGCGGCATTTTGGGATGGCGGATGATGCTGTGCGGAGCACCTATCAGCTCGTCGCGGCTGTAGCCTGTTATCTCCATGAATTTGCGATTGGCATAGGTGATGCGGCCATATAGATCCGTTTCGGTGATCATATAGCCCCCGTCGAAAATGATCTCGTTATCAGTGGGTATCGGGCGCTGCATAGGTTCTCCTCTGCTTAAGAAAGTGTCCTGTATCTTTGTCAGTAAGCGAACACGGCTTCGTGACAAAACGGTCATATTTAATACTATTTGATTATGGGATAATTTAATTGCCGTTGGATTACGCTGATGACACAAAAATATTACATATGCAGTGCCGCTCTTTCGGCGTTGCGTAAAGAAGAGAGAAAACCCCTGTCGGATCAACCGGTACGGCGGCAAGGGTTTAGAATGTCGTTATCTTTTCGACAACGGCGGTAACACTTCTCGATGCGTCCATCGCTTCAAAGCTGTCGCCGACCGCCAGCTCTGAGAGGTCAAGTACTTTGCCCTCTTTTGCGATCTGGGCGTACCCTTTTTTGCTTTTTTGTTTGGGGTCCTGGGCCTGAAGTGCCTGAAGCAGCGTCGTAAGCCTGTTCTGAATCTGCATGATATTGCTGTTTGCCTGGCGCGTCATGTTGTCGGCAACCGGGGCGACTCTGCGGGCCGCATTTTCGGTGACGAAATTGATACTCTGATCGAACCGTGCTTTGAGCTGGACGATCTCTTCGAGCCTGTTTTTGATGCGCTGCTCTATGGAGTGGCGCTCATAGGAGCTTTTGAGATGGGTGAGCTTTTCGCCGGCGGTGTAGATCTTCTGCTGAAGGCTCCGGGCAAACTGCTCCCCCAGCACATCGATGGTCTGAAGCAGCTCGTTCTGGTCCGGCAGGATCATCTGCATCGCGGCGCTCGGCGTCGGCGCCCGAAGGTCGGCGACAAAATCGCTGATCAGCCAGTCGATCTCATGGCCGACGGCGGAGACGATTGGGGTCTTGGCCGCAAAGATGGCATTGGCCACGATCTCTTCGTTGAATGCCCAGAGATCTTCCATACTCCCGCCGCCGCGGCTTACCACGGTAATATCAAAATCCTGACTATCCGCCGCCTGAATGGCATTGACGATCGAAGGCGCTGCGTTTTCGCCCTGGACAACGGTGTCATAGACAAAGAGACGGGCCAGAGGCCAGCGCTGCGCGGCAACGCGCTGCATATCCTGCAGCGCGGCCCCCGTCGCGGAGGTGACCAGCGCGATCCGCTTGGGAAACTTCGGCATCGGCTTTTTGGTCTCGGGCGCGAAATAGCCCTGCGCGTTCAGCTTCGCTTTGAGCTGCTCGAAGGCCAGCGCCAGGGCACCGTGACCGGCAGGCTCGATGTTGAAGGCGTTGATCTGGTAGCTGCCGCGCGGCGCATAGAGCGTGATCGCCCCCTCCACCACCACCTTGAGCCCCTCTTCAAGGCGGAACTTCAGCTTGGAGGCGTTGCCGCGGAACATCACGCCGCTGATGGCCGAGCCTGCATCTTTGAGGGTAAAGTAGACATGGCCGCTGTTGTGGTGGGTGATGCGTGAGAGTTCGCCTTCGACATAGACACGCACAAAGGTGCTCTCCAGCAGGCTTTTGATCTGTTCGTTGAGTGTCGAGACGGTGATGGCCTGCTGCATGGAAAAGGCGTTATCTTTTTCTTGCGATGATCAGCGTTGAGATATCCATCGAGAAGCTCTCGGTGTACATGATCTCAAAACCGGCTGCTTCAAGCTCTTTCTGCATATTGGCAACCGTCAAAAAGCCCTCGATCGAGTTGGGAAGGTACTCATACGCCTCAAGGTTCTTGGAGATGAAGCCGCCCACCTTCGGCAGGATCCTGTTCATATAGAAGTCGCGTACCCTGCCGAGCAGTGACGGATGTTCGTTTTTCATGAATTCCAGAATAACCACCATGCCCCCCGGTTTCAGTACACGGTTAAACTCTTCAAGCCCTTTCTGGCGTTCAACGACATTTCGGATACCGTAGGAGATGGAGAGCATATCGGCCTTTGCATCTTCCAGAGGGATCGCTGTCGCCGGTGCGATCACAAAGTCAAAGTCGGGAAACTTCTTGCGGCCGACGCCGACCATTCCTTCCGAGGGGTCGACGCCTAAAAGTTTCTCGACCCGGATGCCGTTTTTGTCGGCCTGGCGTCGCCAGTAGTCCATCATATCGCCTGTGCCGCAGGCCACATCGACGATCAGGTCGATCTTGTTTTGACCGTAGTAGCCAAACGCTTTGTCGCACCCTTTTTTCCGCCAGCTGCGGTCAACACCCATACTCATCACGCGGTTGGCTTTATCATATGTCGGGGCGATGTCGTTGAACATATTGACGATTTTTTCTTGTTTTTCCATCTCTTTATAACACTCTTTCTACTGGTTTTTTCGTTGCATCCACAGCATCAGGTCCGAACCGCTTGTCTGTGAATGGAGGATCTTGAAATCATTTTCGGAATTTGTAAAACGTATTGTACCACCGCTTTTGGGTGCGACAAAACATAAGTAGCTGTCAACGACATCTTTCGTCGCTTCAAACATCGCCGGACCGCCTTCGATCAGCACATTTCTGTACCCGCTGATCCGCTCCAGCGACGGCTCGACATAGACATCCCGCCCTTCAACACTGAAAAGCGGGATACTCTTGTCAAACTTTTTTTGTTGTGAATAGATAAGTACATCGCACACTCTGCCTTCGACCAGACGCGCGTCGAGTGTCGGTCTGTCCCTGCGCACCGTCTCGCCGCCGATAACGATCAGGTCACTCACGTCACGCATCGCATGGACATGGAGTCGTGAGACATGTGAAGAGATCACGCCGCCGTCTATTGTCCCGTCGAGCCGCTGCGCCCATTTGAACGTGACATAGGGCTTCTTCTGCCAGACAGTAAAAGGTCTCAGTAGGTCTGCCGCAGCCTGGCTGCACTCCGCCATCTCCACCTTGCAGCCGCTCTCTTCAAGTATCCTGATCCCCCCGGCAGCCTCGGCGTTCGGATCGAGGTGCCCGACGACGACTTTTTTGATCCCCACTGTTTTGATCAACAACGCGCACGAAGGTGTTTTGCCATGGTGTGCACAGGGTTCGAGCGTCACATACAGGGTGCAGTCGGCAAAGATATTGTTATGGTTTTTACTGAGGAAAGCATGGATCTCAGCCGAAGAGGTGAGCGCCAGAATGGTACTGTCATCACGCAAAACGGAATAGGCCATCTGCAGCGCATGCACTTCGGCATGCGGTTCACCCGCTTTTTCATGGACACCGACAGCGATGATCCTGCCATGTCGGTCAACGACAGCGCATCCGACGGCCGGGTTGGGAAAGGTCAGCCCCTGATATTCCCAGGCCGAATCAATAGCGACCTGCATCGGTGAGGGGCCATGAAGCAGCATTAAAAGTTTTCTCTGTTTTTACGTTTTGGAAGATACGTTTTTATGGGGGTTTGAGTAAGCAGCACGCGGCTTACCACTCAAAGTAGGTTGATGCTTTGGAGATGTCGTTAAAAGAGAGGCTCTTTTCGCCCTCTTCGGTTTCGATGGTGATCGTCTCACCCTCAACACTTTTCAGTGTTCCTTGAAGTTTAGTCTTATCAAGGGTCTGAACTCTTACTTTTTCACCCAGGGAGCACTCAAAGTGCGAAAGGGTCTTAAGTCTGCGTTCAATACCGGGAGAGCTCACTTCAAGACGGTACTCGCCGCGAAGCGGCGGTGTCACGTCCAGTAGCGGCGAGATCAGTTTTGTCACCGTAACGACCTGATCCATCTTGACCCCGCCCTCGTCCGGCGAGGAGATGTTGACGCGGTAGATCGTCTCGTCATTTTCGCTCAGCGTTGTGATGTCGTACAGTCTAAGGCCGAGTGATTCGACCACACTCTTTATATCAGATTCAAGACTCATCACTCTTCTCCTTGGCGATCTGTCTGAACAGATCTTCGATATTCTTACTCTGTTCCAACTGATCGTCAAATTCAAAGGTAAGTCTTGGACAACGGAACCACCCCTGGTCTTTCATACAGTGGTTTTCGATGATAGCGCGCGCTTTGTCGAGCTGGCGAATAAATTCGTTACGCTCTTTCTCGGTATAGTCGTGCGGGTCCAGGTAGACCTTGGCATCGCTACGCCCTTTTGAACAGCGTACCTCGATAACGTCGAGTTCGCGCAGGCGTGCGTCGTTAAGCTGCGAAAGCGCTTCGGGAACGAGCTCGCCTAAAATGGAGTCGTAACGTTTTAGTTTGATCTCTGCGGGTGTCAAAGTTCTACTTTTTGCTCGACTTTTACAAAAGTCTCGATGACGTCGCCGACTTTGACATCTTCGTAACCTTTAAGGACGACACCACACTCAAGACCTTTACCGACCTCTTTGACATCGTCTTTGAAGCGCTTAAGTGAATCAAGCGTTCCTTCATGAATAATAACGCCGTCGCGGATAACACGGACAAGTTCGCCGCGGACCATTTTTCCGTCAACAACGATACAGCCTGCAACCATCCCTTTAGGGATCTTGAAGACTTCACGTACGTCGGCTTGACCAGAATGTGATTCCGTATATTTAGGCGCCATCATACCTGTCAGCATACCGGTAATATCATCAATAAGCTGGTAGATGACCGTGTAGGTCTTGATATCGACACCTTTCTGTTTTGCAATCGCTTTCACGCTGCCGGTAGGACGGACGTTAAAACCGATCAGAACGCAGTTCTCGGAGTTGTTGACCAGTTCGACGTCGTTTTCGGTGATACCGCCGACACCGGAAGAGATGATCTCGACTTTGACCTCTTCGTTGCGCAGTTCGCTCAGGCTTGACTTGATCGCTTCAAGAGAGCCGTGTACGTCTGTTTTAAGAACCACTTTAAGCGCTTTAAGCTTCCCTTCCGTAATCAGTGCAGTCAACTCGTCAAACGAAGTTTTTGTACTGGCGGAAAGTTCTTTCATACGGTCATAGTCAGCACGTTTCTGTGCCAGGTCACGGGCCTCTTTGTCCGTATCCATGGCGATCATCACCTCACCTGAAGGCGGAACCGCGTTCAATCCTACAACAACAGCAGTTTCTGACGGAGAAAGCGTTTTGATCATTTTTTTCTGATCGTCGATCATCGCTTTGACACGGCCGTAAGAGGCGCCACATACCACATAGTCGCCCACTTTGAGCGTTCCGTTCTGCACAATAACAGTGGCTACCGGACCGCGTCCTTTTTCAACCGTACTCTCAACAACAACCGCTTTGGCTTTTGCCTCAGGGTTTGCTTTAAGTTCAAGTACTTCTGCAAGCAGCAGGATATTATCGAGCAGCTCTTCTATTCCAGCTCCTGTTTTGGCAGAAAGCGGTACAAACTCGGTATCGCCGCCCCACTCAACAGGCGTGATCCCGCGTTCAGCCATCTGGCCTTTGACAAGTTCCGGGTTGGCAGACTCTTTATCCATCTTGTTCACCGCAACGATGACAGGTACACCTGACTCTTTGGCGTGTTTGATCGCTTCTTCAGTTTGCGGTTTAACGCCATCATCAGCTGCAACAACAATGATGATAATATCCGTTACCTCTGCACCGCGTGCACGCATTGCGGAGA
Organism: uncultured Campylobacterales bacterium; assembly: GCA_964575205.1. Taxonomy (GTDB): domain Bacteria; phylum Campylobacterota; class Campylobacteria; order Campylobacterales; family Sulfurimonadaceae; genus Sulfonitrofixus. Next base: position 10,379 of record CAZNQJ010000011.1, read on the forward strand.
ACGCAGCGTGACCCGGAGTATCAAGGAAGGTGATCTTTTTGTTACGCTGTTCGACCGTATAAGCACCGATGTGCTGCGTGATCCCGCCTGCTTCGCCGCTGGCAACGCGTGCACTTCGGATCGCATCGAGCAGTGAGGTCTTACCATGGTCGACGTGGCCCATAATGGTGATGACCGGCGGACGCTCTTTCATATTCGCATCTTCAACTATTTCAGCTTCATCATACTCATTTTCATAGTTAAAGGCATCTTTAGGGTCGATCGTTGTCACTTCAACACCAAACTCTTCGGCAATGATCTCGATCTCATCTTTTGAGAGGAAGTCATTTTTTGTGACCATCTTGCCGAGATCGAAAAGGACCTTGATGACATCAGACATACTCTGTCCGAGTGCTTCGGCAAACTCGTAGACACGAATATCTTCAGGGATCTCCACGTGCGTAACAACCTCATTTTCAACCACTTTGGTATATTTACGGCGTTTGCCGCGGGAGACCTGACGAGGACGGTTGCCGCCTGGTTTCTTAGGGCCGCCGCTTCGGCCGGCCGGACGAGGCTGACGGGGTTTACGCGGTTCTTCCGGTTTCAACTCTTCTTTGTTGACTTCACTTAGATCCAGGAGAACAACTTGGTCCTCTTCATAATCCATTGAGACGTCGGACATACTGCCACCGAAGATATCGAGTGATTGCCCTTGAGACTTTTTGGAAGTCGACGCACCTTTTTGTCGCTTCTTTGTCTTTCGCTCAGCAAGCTCTTTTAGTGCATCTTCGCTCACCTTACCGTAAGTAGAAAGTCTCGCGGCAGCTGTAGAAGCTGAAGCGGCGTCGGCATTAGGATCAACCTTCGGCTTTTTCTTTTTAACGATCGTCAGTCCGGAACGTTTGATCGGCGTAACTACTTTCGGTCCGGCAGCCGGTTTTGCCTCAGCTTCTTTGGTCTCAGCCTCTTTTGACTCAGCCTCTTTGGCCTCTCTCTTTAACGGCATCTCTTTGGACTCCGGCTTTGTCTCAGCCCGCTCTTGAGGTCTGCTCTCTGAAGCAGCCTCTTTCTCTTGTGCTGCGGGCTCTTTTTTCTCATCTTCAGCCGGCTTTTCTTCTTTGCTTGGAGCCTCGTCCTCTGTTTTCGACATTTTTTTAACGGTAACTTTAGGTTGTGCAGGTGCGGGAGCCGGTGCGCCGTTCATGATAAAATTCATGATCTGTTCGGCATCGTTCATCGATACAGATGATGAGGCTGTTTTTATATCCAAGCCCATCTCTGCAGCTTTTTCTACAACCTCTTTTGAATTTATACCGAGCTCTTTAGCAATCTCGTGCACTCTAACTTTGTCTGACATCAGCGATGATCTCCTTTAATTGGGTCGAAAGGTACTTCATATCCCCACTCTTACATACCCGAGCCAAGGACCGGGTAACTTTTTTTTCGTCTTCTATACAGGTGGAACAGAGATAAAAACTCCGTCCGAACCCACTGGTAAGACTTAGATGTTGCTCCTTGCATTGTAAGCGAAACAGACTTTTCTGTTCAAAACGTCCGCGGCAAGTAACGCACATTCGTTGGGGATAATTTACATTGGGCGCCATTATACCTTAATCTTCCTTCAATATATAGACTTCTTTCAAATCCCGGCCTCTTAACGCTCGGTAATGATTCCATCGTTATCAAAATTCAAGGTTTTCACCATGTAATCCGGATACTGTTTTGTAAAGATCTCCTGCAGCTTCTGCGCATCTTCATCATAGACCATTGAGAAGAAGGTCGAACCTGAACCTGAAAGCGTGCTCATCAAGGCACCTTCCTCATAGGCCGTTTTTTGAATTGCAAAGAGCTCGGGAAGCATCTTCATACGCACTTTCTGATGGAAACGGTCCTGGGTGGCAAGACGCAGCATCTCCCAGTCTTCGTTAAAAAATGCGGCAACGGTCAATGCCGCATGGGAGAGGTTAAAAACAGCATTTTCCTTGGAATAGGATCGCGGCAGCAATGTTCTGGATTTCGCCGTTGAAATGGGTTTGTTCGGAATCACGACAACCGCTTTGATGTAATCAGGCAGGTGCTTTTTCTGTGAAAAGACCTTCTGCTTTT